>CAZVHD010000048.1:7642-9027 GCA_964626765.1 uncultured Christensenella sp. | reverse complement strand
TGTTTGCGCCGCTTGCGTCGGCAACTCCAACGGATGCCAAACTCAATCCGATAACCACAATAACAGGCCCTGTCACAACGGGAGGGAAAAGTTTTTTGACTCTGTCCACGCCCATAAAATAAACTACTATTGCAAAAACCAGATACAAAGCGCCGGCTACAAGAATACCGCCCTGAGCGAATTCAACGCCTTTTGTTCCAACAGCATGAGCAACACCCGCTATAAACGCAAAACTCGAACCCAAAAAAACAGGCACTTTACCTTTTGTTACTAAGTGAAAAAGTAATGTGCCCAAACCTGCTGTTACAAGCGCTAATGAGGGGTTGAGACCGGTTAGCAACGGAACAAGTACCGTAGCTCCGAACATAGCAAATAAATGCTGAAAAGCAAGTAAAATTTCCTTGCCGGTTGTTTGCTTGATTGATGCTACAAAAGAACTGAAACCGCCCTTTAGCGCATCGCCAACTTTTTTTCCCATATGTACCTCCAAAAAATATTATCTAAACTGCCGTCTATTATAAAAAAATTGCCTATACATAAACTTATAGGCTTCCTTCTTATAATAACTTTTTCTATTTTATCATTATTCGACAAATTATTCAAGGTTTTTATATTATTTTTTTCTTCCATAAAAAAATATTTTTTAACTTCAAACCTCTATTTTTTATATCTGGGCTTAACCTTATCAATTAAAGGCTTATTTTTCTTTTTTCTGTACTGCAACAAGGCTCTTTGGGTTTGTTTTTCTTCTTTTGTCTTGGGTACATAGACTTCTTCGCCCGTCAGGGGGTCAATACCCGTATAGTACATACAGGTTGACCTTGTGGACGGTGTGGGATAAAAATCCTGCACTTGCTCGGGCATATGCCCTATACTTTTTAGGTATTGTGTCAGTTTCAAAGCGTCGTCCATAGAGCAACCGGGATGAGATGAAATAAGATAAGGCACAAGGTACTGCTCTTTGCCAATTCTTTTATTCTCATCCATAAACCTTTTATAAAAACTTTGATAGATTTCAAAATTAGGCTTATTCATAAGCCTCAATACATTGTCTTCAGAATGTTCGGGAGCGACTTTAAGCTGTCCGCTCGTATGATATTTTACTAACTCCTTAAAAAAATCATCGTTTTTGTCATACATCACATAGTCAAAACGAACTCCGCTTCTGACAAACACTTTTTTGATACCCTCGAGATTTCTTACCGTTCTTAAAATATCTAGATATTCGCTGTGGTCAACCACCAGATTTGGACAAACCTCATAGCCTATGCATTGTTTGTTTTTACAGATTTTTCCTTGCTCTTGATTTTTGCAGGCGGGATTTCTGAAGTTCGCTGTCGGTCCGCCTATGTCGTGGATATAACCTTTGAAGTCGACTCTTTTTG
>CAZVHD010000048.1:0-7632 GCA_964626765.1 uncultured Christensenella sp. | reverse complement strand
CACCGCTTCGCTCACTATACTTTGCTTGCTTCTTTTGGATATGGTCTTTCCCTGATGAAAATTCAAGGCGCAAAAGGAGCAGTTGCCAAAACAACCTCTATGGGATACTATGCTGAACTTAACTTCCCTTTCAGCGGGAACGCCTTTTTTATATGAGGGATGAGCCTCGCCCATATATGGCAGGCTGTAAACATAGTCCATTTGTTTTTGCAAAAGAGGTCTGGCGGGGGGATTTATTATCACATAATCCTTTCTGTGCTTTTGAACCAAGGGTTTTGAAGAGTAATCATTTGAGGCGTTGTATTGAATATTATAGGCTTTTACAAATTTACTCCTGTCTTGAGATACCTCTTCAAACGAAGGACAAAATTGGACTTCTCCCTTCATTAGTTTTTCTTGAAAATCTTTGTTGAGCTCGCCATAAGAGGACATAAAGCCCGTCCCATTAACATTTTTTATTTTTTTAATGGGAACATTTTTCTTCACCAATTTAAGAATATCCCAAAGTGGATTTTCTCCCATACCGTATATCAAAAGATCGGCCTTGCTGTCCACAAGCACTGATGGCATAACCTTATCCGCCCAATAATCATAGTGAGCAAGCCTTCTCAAACTGGCTTCCATTCCCCCCACGACCACCGCCACATCGGGGAAAAGCCTTTTCAGGGTTTTGGAATATACGCTAAGCGCTCTGTCGGGACGCCTGTCAGCTTGTCCACCCTCGCTATATACATCGTTTTTTCTTTTTTTACGGCTGACAGTATAATTATTGACCATACTGTCAACTACTCCGCCCGATACCAAAAAAGCGATATTAGGTTTTGAGAATTTTTTGAAATCCGCATCGGTTTGGGGTTGGGAATTTATTGCGATAGAAAAGCCTTCCGCCTCTACAAGCCTTGATATTATAGCATGACCAAAGGACGGATGGTCCACATAGGCTTCAGGTGTGACCAAAACAAAATCCAACGGTAGAGCTGTCTCGTTAGCCTCAAGCGCAAGATAAGGCATTATTGAAAATACCTTATGCCGCTTTCAAAAATTTTCATATCAAATACGCCACCTATGTTTTTATATAAATTATTGCCTATTCTTTCGGCATGACCCATTTTTCCAAAAATTCTTCCGTCAGGCGAGGTTATTCCCTCTATGCCCAGCATAGAACCGTTTGGATTATGCGGTGAATTCATGGTGACCTTTCCATTTAAGTCCACATATTGCGTGGCTATTTGTCCGTTTTCCACAATCTTTTCTATTTCAGATGGCGACGCCACAAATTTTCCTTCTCCATGGCTTATTGCTACTTTGAAAACATCTCCAACATTAACAGCGTTTAGCCACGGGCTTAGATTTGAGGATACTCTTATATTGGCTATTGAGCTGACATGTCTATAAATATTGTTATAAGTAAGCGTCGGTGAGTTTTCGTCAAGTTCTCTCAGTTCGCCATAAGGCAAAAGACCAAGTTTGACAAGAGCCTGAAAACCGTTGCATATACCAAGTATCAATCCGTCTCTTTTTTGCAACAAGTCATAAACAGCATCTGCAATAACAGGATTTCTGAAAGTGGTTGCAATAAACTTGCCGCTGCCTTCTGGCTCGTCACCGCCCGAAAAACCTCCCGGAAAAGCTATAATTTGAGATTTACGGATAGTTTGCGCAAATTTTTCTATGGTCTGCTTGATATCGTTTGTTGAAAGATTTTTTACAATGATTGTATCCGTTTCTCCTCCCGCGAGCTTAAATTTTCTTTCTGTATCGTATTCACAGTTTGTTCCTGGGAATACAGGCAAAAATATTTTGGGTTTTGCTATTTTTGTTTTACATTTATAGGTTTCATTCACAACATAATCAAACACTTTAGCCTCGCCTTCAGCAAAAGCTGTTGTGGGAAATATCTTTTCAAGTTTGGAAGTGAAATTATCCACAACTTCCTCTTGCGTCAAAACAAAATCGGCGCCCTTTATCAGTCCGGTGTCATCCACTATACCAATATACTCGGTCTCCTCAATATTCAATTCTTCTATATCGTTAACGGCCACAATAAAATCACCATAAGCCGGCGTAAACATATCAATTTTTGTTTTTGCAAAAGAAATACCGCTCCCCTCTCCAACAAGTGATTTTATGAGGTCAGTCATTATGTTTCTTTCCACTACCGTTGCCGCCTCAATATTACCCTTTTCTATGTTGATATTCAAAATATTATATAATTTCTTCAAATATTTGAAATCGGGAACAAAGTATTTATCTCTTTTAAGCTTTATTCTAAAAAGCTTTTGACCTTTTGTGAAAACATTGCTTATCAGTGTATCCGCCTTTCCAACTCCCATAGCAAAAGATATAAGAGTGGGCGGAACATCAAGTTCGTTAAAAGAGCCGCTCATAGAATCTTTTCCGCCAATAGCCGCTGTTCCCAAATGATACTGAGCATACAACGCTCCCAAAAGCGCGGATGTGACCGAACCCCATCTTTTAGGGTCATCTCTCAACCTTTTGAAAAATTCCTGAAGGGAAAGTCTTATGGTGGTGTGTCCAACACCCGTCGCCACAAGCTTGTTTATGGATAAGACAATAGAATATATAGCTCCTTTGAACGGGGATTTCTCTAAAAGATGTACCGGACAACCATAGCTTGATACCGTTGCTGTGTTTGTCTCTCCGCTGACGGGAGGCTTCGCCGCCATAACAATATTTGGCGTCAGCTGATACTTGCCGCCCAGTGGCATAAATACAGAGCTTGCGCCTATCGTAGAGTCAAACATCTCAATCATACCCTTCTGAGAGCAAACATTAAGTGAGGATAAGTCTTTTAATACTGCTTTTTTTATATCATATTTAGATGTTTTTATGATTTGCTTATTTTCGTCTGTAAGGATGCTTATTGTCCTTTCACAAATAGTAGCACTTGTGGTTTGTTTAACTCCGTTTGTGTCCAAAAACTCTCTTTTGATGTCCACTACGGCTTTTCCATTAAAGAACATTCTCATTTTTCCGCTTGATGTGACTTCGGCAATACTAACTGCGTTTACATTTTCTTCTCCACATAATTGGATGAATTTCTTAAGATTGTTTTTATTTATAACAACTGCCATTCTTTCTTGCGATTCGCTAATTGCAAGTTCGGTAGTGTTAAGACCTGCGTATTTTTTTGGGACCTTGTCCAAATGGATATCAAGACTGTTTGCCAGCTCTCCTACCGCCACGCTAACGCCCCCTGCTCCAAAGTCGTTGCATTTTATTATCATACGAGAAACATCAGCTCTTCTAAAAAGCCTTTGCAACTTTCTTTCAGTAAGCGGATTTCCTTTTTGAACTTCGGCTCCACATTCGTTAATGGAATCCTCGGTATGCGCCTTGCTGCTGCCAGTCGCTCCGCCGCAACCGTCTCTTCCGGTTTCACCGCCTACAAGAAGTATAAGGTCTCCGCTTTTAGGTTTTGTTCTCACTATATTTTCTTTTGGGGCGCCGCCTATTACATAGCCGGTTTCCAGTCTTTTTGCCTTGTATCTGGGATGATACATCTCACTGACAAGGCCTGTGGCAAGGCCTATTTGATTCCCATAACTGCTGTATCCTTCCGCCGCTGTCCTAGATATAACTCTCTGAGGCAGTTTACCTTTCAAGGTGTTTTCTATCTTTTCCGTAGGGTCAGCGGCGCCGGTCACCCTCATTGCTTGATAAACATATGTCCTTCCCGAAAGCGGGTCTCTTATCGCTCCGCCAAGACAGGTTGCCGCTCCGCCGAACGGTTCGATTTCCGTTGGGTGATTATGGGTCTCGTTCTTGAACATAATCAACCATTTTTCATTTTTTCCGTCATTATCAACATCAACTTCCACGCTGCATGCATTTATTTCGTCGCTTATGTCCAGATTGTCCAAAGCTCCTGTTTTTCTTAATTTCTTTGCTGCAATTGTGGCTATGTCCATAAGACATTTATATTTATCTTTTCTCTCGCCGCTTATCCCTTTCTAGTGCCCGTCATAAAGTTCAAGCGCTTTATCAAGTTGAGGATTGTTGCTGTCCAGTTTACTATCAGTACGCTCCGTTACAAATGTGGTATGTCTACAATGGTCCGACCAATCAGTATCAAGAACTTTGACTACTGTTATTGTGGGATTTCTTTTTTCCTTTTCAAAATAGCTTCTGACAAATATAAGGTCTTGTAAAGTCATAGCAAAAGACTGACTATTGTAGTAGTCGGCAATTTGTGAATTATCAAAATCAATAAATCCTTCCACCACTTCAACATCCCCCGGAGCTTTGCATTCTTGCTCAAGACTTTGGGGAATCTCCATTGAGCCTTCACGGCTTTCAACTGGATTTATGAGATAGCGCTTTATAGTTTCGAGCTCTTTTTCGTCTACGCCCTTAACACAATACACCGTAGCGCATCGTATTAATGGCCTTTCTTGTTGAGTCAAAAGCTCAACGCATTGCATTGCGGAATCAGCTCTTTGGTCATACTGTCCGGGAAGATATTCCACAACAAGCGTTTTGAATCCGTCAAGTCGGGGCAACTTGTCATGGTACACTTTGTCTACGGGTCTTTCACTGAAAATAGTATTCACAGCTGTTTGTAAAAACTTTTCATCCAAACCCTGAATATCGTATCTTACAAAAACCTTGACAGACTTTGCCTTTATGTTAAGGCTTTGTCTTATGTCAGCAAGTAATTTTTCAGATTTTTGGTCAAACCCCTCTTTTTTGGTTGAAAAAATTCTCTTAATCATTATTAATTCCTATGTCTTTTCGATAGTGCATTCCCTCAAAATTAATCTTTTTGATGTTTTTGTAAACAGCTTCTCTGCTTTCGTCCAGAGTGTCCTTTATTGCGGTAACGCCAAGAACTCTTCCGCCCGCAGTTCTCAATTCTGCATCTTTTTTCTTTGTTCCAGCATGGAAAATTATGATATCTTCGTCCATTTGTCCAATATTAATCTTATAACCCTTTTGATACTCTAAAGGATATCCACCGCTGGTTAATATAACGCAAACCGCGCTTTTATCAAGCCATTCTATATCTATTTTATTAAGCTCTTCATCAATAACCGCTTGCATAATCTCAAAAAGGTCACTTTTCAATAAAGGAAGCACAGCTTGAGTTTCGGGGTCTCCAAATCTTGCGTTATATTCCAAAACTTTTATGCCGTCATTATTCATAATCAGACCAAAATACAAAACGCCTTTGAACGGTCTTTTCTCTAAATTCATGGCGTTCATTGTGGGTAAGATAATCTCATCATAGACTTTATCTTTTACCTGTTGGGTGTATACAGGACTTGGGCTAAAGGCTCCCATACCCCCTGTATTAAGACCCTTATCTCCATCAAATACTCTTTTATGGTCTTGAGAAGATATCATAGGTTTTATTGTCTTTCCATCGCAAAACGCTAGTATACTGACCTCTCTTCCTTCTATATATTCCTCTACTACAATAGTGTTTCCGGCATTACCAAATCTCTCTGCCACCATAATATCATAGACCGCATTTTCCGCATCTTTGATTTTGTTGCAGATTATCACGCCTTTGCCAAGAGCAAGACCGTCAGCCTTAATAACGATAGGCAACTCTTGTTGTCTTACATATTCCATAGCCTCGTGATAATCGTCAAAAACTTCATATTTAGGCGTAGGGATATTATATTTTTTCATAAGGTTTTTAGCAAAAGCCTTGCTCGCCTCAATTTCGGCGGCAGCTTTGTTCGGACCAAAAGCTCTATAGCCTTTTGCGCTAAGAATATCCACAAGTCCTTCTGCAAGCGGGTCATCAGGCGCAACCACCGTCAGTCCAACATTTGGATGCTCTTCAAGAAACATAACAATCTTATCAAAGTCCATCACTCCTATTTTTACGCATTCGGCGATTTCTTCTATGCCTCCGTTGCCTGGAATACAATAAATCTTGTCAACCTTTGGGCTTTTATTCAATGCCCATGCCAATGCATGCTCTCTTCCGCCTTTACCGATAATAAGTATATCCATAATTCCTCCTTGTCTTGCTTTAGTGCTTGAAATGTCTTTCGCCGCTAAACGCCATGGCTATATTGTTTTTGTCACAGCATTCAATGCTGTCTTTATCTCTTATGCTGCCGCCAGGTTGTATTATCGCTGTTACGCCTGCCTTTGCAGCCTCTTCAACACAATCGCTAAAGGGAAAGAATGCGTCGCTTGCCATTACAGCGCCTTTAATCTTTTCGCCCGAGTGCTCAATAGCCTGTTTTGCAGCCCAAATTCTGTTAGTCTGTCCCGCGCCTATGCCCAATGTAGCGTTATCTTTAACTATCACAATAGCGTTAGATTTGGTGTGTTTAACCACTTTCATAGCAAATTCCATATCCTCAATTTCCTTTTGCGCAGGAGCTTTTTTTGTTACCGTCTTTAATTTTCCTATAACACCTGTGTCATAGCCTTGAACCAAAAGACCGCCCAAAACTTTTTTATGCGTATGTTCAGTTTTTTGTATTTTTTTGCCTATGTTCTTAAGTTTAAGCACTCTCAAGTTCTTTTTTGTTTTCAATATTTGCAAAGCCTCTTCAGAAAAAGACGGAGCGATAACAATCTCCAAAAAAATCTCAACCATCTTTTCGGCTGTCTTTTTGTCGACTTCTACATTAGCCGCCACTATGCCGCCAAATATGGATATCGGGTCTCCTTCATATGCTTTTTGATAGGCGTCAAAAAGACTGTTTGCTGTTCCCACTCCGCAAGGGTTGGCGTGTTTTACCGCAACAACCGTAGGCTTGTCAAATTCCTTTAACAACTCTAAAGCTCCGTTTGTATCGTTTATGTTGTTAAAAGAAAGCTCCTTTCCATTGAGCTGTTTTGCCTCTGTCAAAGCGCCCTTTACAGCTAAAGGTTCTTTATAAAAGACCGCTGACTGGTGTGGATTTTCGCCATATCTCATATCCTGTACCTTCTCATAAGAAAATGTTATCTCATCGGGATACTCAATACCAATTTGTTCTCTTAAAAATGTTGATATCAAGCTATCATAACAAGCTGTGTGTTGATAAACCTTATACATAAGATAAAATTTAGTGTCTAAAGATATTTTTCCCTCTTTAAGCTCATTTATGACCTTTTCATAATCTTTGGGGTCCACTATTGCAGCTACATCCTGATAGTTCTTTGCGGCTGACCTAAGCATAGTTGGACCGCCAATATCAATATTTTCTACTGCGTCTTGCAGTTCTACACCTTCCTTCATTATCGTTGCTTTGAAGGGATACAGATTTACTACAACAATATCTATTGTATTTATATCAAGTTTTTCAAGCTGTGACATATGCTCGGGGTTATCTCTCATTGCAAGAAGACCGGCATGTACATTGGGGTGCAGAGTTTTGACTCTTCCGTCTAGACATTCTGGAAAACTTGTTATATCGGATATGCCGATAACATCTATACCGTTTTCTTTTAGAACCCTTGCTGTTCCGCCTGTGGATATTATCTCATATCCGATTTTTGCAATAGTTTTTGCAAAATCCACAATTCCTGTTTTGTCCGATACGCTAATCAATGCTCTTTTTTTCATTTTCATCTCCGTTAATTACTTTGTTAATTGCTTTTGGTAAAAGTTTGTGTTCTAGTTCCAAAACTCTTTTTGCCAGAGTTTCGGGTGTGTCT
>CAZVHD010000047.1:0-9194 GCA_964626765.1 uncultured Christensenella sp. | reverse complement strand
GCAGGGGGGAACATCTTTGAGAACAACGCTCCCGGCTCCAATTTTAGAATTTTTTCCGATTGTTACAGGCCCTAAGACCTTGGCGCCGGCGCTTATCATAACATTGTTTTCAATGGTAGGATGTCTTTTTCCGCTTATTTTACCGGTACCGCCCAAAGTAACTCCCTGATAGATTGTTACATTGTCGCCAATTTGTGTTGTTTCTCCTACGACAACGCCACTTCCGTGGTCAATAAAGATGCCTTTTCCGATTTTTGCGGCAGGATGAATTTCTATGCCGGTTATCTTTCTTGCTCTTTGCGACACAATTCTTGCTAAGAGATAGAGTTTTTTGTTATAGAGCCAATGGGCTATTCGGTATTTAACCATTGCTTTGAAGCCACTGTAAGTCAGGATAACTTCGAGCTTGTTTCTTGCCGCGGGGTCTTTTTCCAAGGCCGCTTGTAAATCGGCTTTGATATTTTCAAACATTAGGTCTCCTATATTTAGAAACACTGATCGCCTTAGCAATCAGTGTCTAAAGATTTTTCTTTGCAGAGAAGACATTCTTATCTTCTTGACTGATATGCTCTTCTTACATTACCGTATGCAATCTCGTCCATTTTGTGTTCCATGTTCCTTCTGGGGCGGTTGCCCTTGGGAATATATGTTGGTTTTTTCTTGAGCCTATTCTTAAATATTTTGGGTAATATCAAAAGAATTAAACCGATTCCGGCAGGAACAAGAGCTAAAGGACTGAGAGTTAGCGTATTATTCTCATTTTCTATAAACGCCACATGATTGAATAGGAAATAATTCTCAAACGCAGTAACAATATCCGTGCCTTCCATTGCCATAAAAGCAGGCAAAGCAACGGCAAGCAGACTGAATATAAGCAATAGATAGTGAAGAGTATGTAGCCTTCTTGTTGTGTAAGAAAAAATTCGCCCTATGTTCAGGATAAGGCAAACAACAGCCAGAACAAAAGCTATAATAAGGCTGAGAATTGTTCCGTACCCTGCTATATACTTAAAAAGCACGGAAAAATCAAAACTTCCATCGTCATTTCTGAGATAAGCTATATTCTCTTCGGCTTTGTCCATATATTTTGCGTAGAACCAACTGGGACCCTGAAATTCCTCGTTGTCTTCTAGGAAATCTATTCGAACGCTACTGAGCATTTTTGTGCGGAACCATGCTTTAACTATATCAAAGGCGTTAATATTGACGGTTCTCATCCCCAAATCCGTATAGAGATAAACATGCTCGGGCGTTTCTTGTGTGTCCGGGTCAACATAGGGTTCTCCATATGTAAGCCTTTGCTGCTCTCCGCCTTCAACACGCCAGTCGCCGTCAGGCCAGTTGCCGTCATTTTCAATACGGAAGTCCCTTTCGTTTGGACCGAGCTTAAAGTAGAACAAAGTATCGGTTTTCAAGCCTGTTGACTGATACACAGATTGGCTTAAGTCAGCGGGAAGAAAAGCGCCTAAAAGGAAAAAAGCAATAAGAATAATTGTCATAAAGGTCATAAGAATGGGAAGAAATCTTCCATAATATCTGGTCTTTCTGAAATAAGCTTCATAGTCAAAATCCATATCCTCGTATGAGTTGACATATTTTCTTCCTTCTCCGGGGTCGGAAAACCTCTCGTTTTTTATGACATCTTTGGTGCGAAGCGCCGCAGCAGCCTGCATTTCGCTGAAAATAATGTCACCGTTATAGGTGCCGTTTTCCAGTTTTACAGAGATATCCTTATAATGAGATTTTTTTGCCTTGAGTTTGGAACGAACAAAAGGAGACGAAGCGTCCTTGATTGCCAAATCAACTTCTTTTATTTTTTTCTTGAGAAGTTCCGCCAAAGCGGCGTCGTCTTTTTCATTCCATCTCTTTGCTTTTCGGATGTTAGCTTGGTTTTGAACTCTTACAGCCATTATTAACTCCTAAAAATGTGTATAGATAATATAATTATATAACTGATAATATAAAATAGCAAGTCCCATTATAATATTATTTCATACAAAGGCAAAATTTTCCTGTTAAATGAACTTTTATACATTGAATCTGAATTCTATCACATCGCCGTCTTTTACTATATAATCTTTTCCTTCGCTTCTCAACAGACCTTTTGTCTTTGCTATTGCAAAAGACCCGCATTCTAACAGCTTGTCATAGTCTATAACTTCGGCTCTAATAAAGCCTCTTTCAAAGTCGGTATGGATTTTTCCCGCTGCTTGAGGAGCCGAAGAGCCCTTGATTATAGGCCAAGCGCGGCTTTCTTTTTCGCCTGCTGTAAGGAAACTAATGAGATTTAATAAAGAGTAACTTTCTTGGACTAATTTGTCAAGACCGCTTTGCTCCAAGCCCAATTCCTCAATAAAAGCCTCTTTTTCATCCTTTTCCAAGCCCGCAAGTTCTTCTTCAAGTTTGGCGCAAAGGGTGACCACTCCACTTCCTTCTTTTTGAGCGTATTGTTTGACTTTATTTACCATGTCATAATCAGCGTTTTCGCTGACATTGGCGCAATATATCACTTTTTTATTGGTTAAAAGAAAAAGCGTGTCGGTAAAATCCCTTTCAGAAGAGGAAAGCTCGGCATTTCTGACGGGGCGTCCGCTCTCAAGAGTATCCAAAAGCTTTTGAAGAATTTGTAACTGTGAAAGATACTGTTTCTCACCGCTCTTTGCAGCCGTCTTGGTTTTTGCAATTCTTCGGTTTAGGGTCTCGATATCAGCAAAAATGAGCTCTAAATTTATGGTTTCGATATCCTCAACGGGGTCGATATCTCCGCTGACATGGGTTATGTTTTCATCTTTGAAGCATCTGACAACATGAACAATAGCGTCAACTTCTCTTATGTGAGATAAGAACTTATTGCCCAAACCTTCTCCTTTGCTGGCTCCTTTGACAAGACCGGCAATGTCCACAAACTCAATAGTGGAATAAATGGTTTTTTTGCTGTTGAAAAGCTCGGAAAGCTTGTCTATTCTGGTGTCCTTAACAGCAACCACGCCCACATTTGGTTCTATTGTGCAAAAGGGATAGTTCGCCGCCATGGCTTTGTTTGATGTTAGCGCGTTAAATAAGGTGCTTTTGCCCACATTGGGAAGACCCACCACTCCTAATTTCATAAAAAACTCCTTATGTAAATATAATAACTGTATAGGATAATTTTAGCTTAATTATTATACAGCATAAAAAAGTAGAAGTAAAGCAAGGAGATAGGTATTGGCGTATATTGAAGCGGTGGTTTTAGGTTTGGTACAGGGATTGACGGAGTTTTTGCCGGTTTCGTCAAGCGGACATCTTATATTGTTGCAACAGCTTGGAGTGGGAGAAAAATCTCTTGTCTTTAATTTGTTGCTACATTTGGCAACGCTATTTGCCGTTGTTCTTGTTTACAGAAAGACAATACTATCTCTTATAAAAAATCCCAAAAGTAAAAAGTTGATATTTTTAATTGTGGCAACATTTCCAACAGTGGCGATAGCTTTCTTTATGAGAATGTATGTTGATATGATGTCTGCAAAACTATTGCCTTTTGGCTTTATGATAACCACAGTCTTTTTAATTTTGGGCTCTCTTAAATGGAAAAAACAAAAGGAAATGAACTATTCGACAGCGCTCATTACGGGCGTAGCTCAAGGCCTTGCGGTAATTGGAGGCATAAGCCGAAGCGGCTCAACCATTTGCGCGCAAATAGTTATGGGAAGAGAAAGAACCGAGGCGGGAGACTTTGCCTTTTTATTGAGCATTCCCATAATAATCGGAAGCGCCCTTGTGGAGCTTGTGGCTTTCAAAGGCTTTGAAAGTGTGCAGGTCTTACCTGTAATTTTAGGAATGCTTACGGCGTTTCTTAGTGGAGTTTTTGCAATCAAATCCTTTCTAAGGATACTAAACTCCGGAAAACTGTTGCCTTTTGCTGCTTATACTTTTGTTTTGTCAGTACTCTCTTTTGTGTTTTTCTTTTGAAAAGAAAAAGATTCCCAAATTAGCAAGAAAAGAAGCCAAAGAACTTAAGAAATGGAAAAAGCCGACTTATCCACATTTTTACACTAAAATAAACAGCGTATAATTAAGAGACACAAGAGAAACGCCTTAAAAAAAGCAAAAACAGATAAAAAGCAACAAAACACAACACAAAAACATGTTCTATCTTTTGTGGATAACTCTGTGGACAACTTTGCAAAATATGTAGATTTTTGTAGATAATAAATACACTACCACAAAATTATAACCATTTTCAAAGTTTAGGGATACCTTGGCTAATTGACAAATATATATAAGAATATGGGAGAAAAAAAATGATATTTGTTGCAAAAAAGAAAACCGTGTTAATAGTATTACTAATTATTATTTTATTGATAGTGTTTGTTCCTTTTTCTATGAATTATAATAAAGCTGTTAATGCCCAAAAGGAGTATACGGTGGTTTTAGACGCTGGACACGGAGGAAGAGATGAGGGAGTAACAGGGGTTGAGTCAAAAGTTACGGAAAAAAAACTAAACCTTGTCATAACTTTCTATGTAAAAGAGTATCTTGAAAAGGCTGGTGTGGATGTCGTTTTGACAAGAGAAGATGACAACGGTTTATATGGAGATGTAAAGAGCAATTTCAAAAGAGCTGATATGAAAAAGAGAAAGGAGATAATAAACCAAAACAAACCCGAAGCAATTGTCAGTATACATACCAATAAATTCCCAGCCGATTCTAAACGACGGGGAGCTCAAGCGTTTTTTGAGCAGATGAGCGCTAATTCAAAAGAACTTGCCACAAGTTTGCAAGACAGCTTGAATATGCTTAACAATGAATACGCCAACCGCTCTTTTCCTCCTTTGAGCGGAGAATATTATATTTTGAAATGTTCGAGGTATCCGTCTGCAATAGTGGAGTGCGGATTTTTGTCCAATCCCGAAGAAGATAAACTTTTGCAAACAGAGGCTTACAGAAAAAAACTGGCCTATCAGATAGCCAGCGGGATATTAGCTTATTTGACGCATAATACCGGGTTTAATAGCTTTGAGGACTTGTACTACATTTAAGTTAAAAAGTTGTTTATCTCTTTGAAGAGCTGTTTGTTTCTTATAATATCCATATGGTTGGTGTCTTTGATTGTGATATGTTTTGAGTTTGGAATGCTTCTTGCGATAAGCGCGGTATGGTCTTTGTCGACGATATCCTTTTCGGCGTCAATAACAAGAGTGGGAAAGTCAAGTTTGTTGAGGTCTTCTGGATATATTCCTATATTATTGAGCATTAGGGCCAGTTTTGTGGTTTTCAAAAAGATTTTTTTGCTCATTTTTTTGAAGGGCTCATAAAGATTATATTTTAGTTTTGTGATGCGATAAAAAGATTTGCTTAGGGCTTTGGCGTAAATATTTCCGGAGATAAGCACCATTTTCTCAATTAATTCGGGGGCAAGTTTTGCCAGAACCATTGCTATGTTTGCTCCGTCTGAATATCCCACAATACTTACTTTTTCAAAGGGTTTTTGGTGAATAAAGCGGATAATATCAATTGCCATGGATTTTATGGAAAAATCTCCATCCCCAGCCTCACTCTTTCCATGTCCTCTCAAATCTATTGCGTATGTCTTGTACTTATTGCTTACGGTGTCCAAAAAATCCGAAAAAATCGTGGCGTTTTCACTGTTTCCGTGAAGTAAGAGCAAAGCCTTGTTTCCGTTGCCTTTTCGGTAATAGCTTAAGGTGATGCCACCGACCTTTATTGTGTTTGTGTCCTTATCCGTCATAAAAACAAATTTCCTTTATTGCTTTATAGTATATTTTTGTTAACAAATCAAAATGCTCCAATGATATAAATTCATCTTTTTCGTGCATTGGGGCTTCCATACCAGGCAGTACGGGTCCGAAAGCCACACCTACGGGTAAAGCTCTTGCATATGTTCCGCCACCGATTGATATGGGGGTTGAGGGTGTTTCATTGCCCATGGCGCTGTCATATGCTTTTAATAAAGTTTCTACAAGTGGATGGTTTTCATCCACATACAACGGGTCGTGATACAGTCCTCTTTGCGCTTTGCAGGGCAAACCTTTTTGGAGCAATTTTGTTATATCATCCTTATTATAGCTTATGGGAAATCTAATATCAAGCTCGCAAACTATCTTTTTGTTTTTTATTTGACAAGTTCCTAAATTGTAGGTTAATCTGCCGCTTTTTTCATCCTCTAAATCAAGCCCTATGGATGCGGGGTCTTTGACAAATATATGGTATAGCTCTTCAAAGATTTCATATTCAGCCCCAAGGCAATAAAAGAGTTTATAAAGCGCGTTGTCGCCTTTTTCGGGGTGGCTTCCGTGAGCTGACAGACCTTTTGCGTAAAGCAAAATATTGTCGTTTTCTTTTGAGAAAGAGAGGTTTATCTCATCTGCTCTTTTTTCAATTTTATCCGAGCTTTTTGCTTTACAAAAAGCCGAAGGAGGCACTATATTTCCCCTGTCGCCGCCATAGATATCGTCTATACCCTTGGGGATGTCAAAGATTAAGTTGTGGTATACCACGCCTTTTTCGCAGTTTATAACAGGAAAATCAGCGTCGGGAGCAATTCCGCTCATAGGCATCTCCTCTGTTTTTATGTATCTATTCATACATTCCCAACCGCTCTCTTCATCACAGCCCAGAATAAACCGCAGTCTTTTTTTAAGTTTATACCCCTTTTGAATAAGTTGCATAACCGCATAAAGACAGGAGACGAAAGGTCCTTTGTCGTCTATTGTGCCACGGGCGTAAATTCGTCCGTTGTCTATCACCGCGCCAAACGGGGGATAAGTCCAGCCTTCGCCTTCCGGGACCACATCCAGATGAACCAAAATTCCAAAAAGTTCGCCTTCGCCGATTTCCGCCCAGCCACAGAACCCGTCCACATTTTTGGTTTTGAAGCCCAATTTCTCAAAAAGGTTCAAGCAATACTGGAGACATTTGCCCACGCCTTTTCCAAAGGGGTAGCCGGCAAGGGGAGTGCTCTCAACGGTGTTAATCTGCAAGATATCTTGCAGGGTTTTTATAGCGTCATAATACTTATATGTCATCAATCCTCCAAAAAACTTTCTTAGTAAATATTATACACTATAAGAGTGAAATGTGTTAAACTATAAGGTAATAATTTAATTGTTAAAAAAAGACAGGGAGAGTCAATATATGGTTAGAACAAGATTTGCGCCAAGCCCCACGGGGTTTATGCACATAGGCAATTTAAGAACAGCGCTTTACGCCTATTTATATGCAAAAAAGAACAAGGGAAAATTTATTTTAAGAATTGAGGACACCGATGCCGAAAGATATGTGGAAGGAGCGGTGGAAACGATATTTTCCACCTTGAAAAAAGCCGGCATTTTCCATGACGAAGGGCCCGATAAGGGCGAGTTCGGACCGTATATACAAAGTCAAAGAAAGGATATTTATATCAAATACGCCATGGAGCTGGTAAAAAAAGGCGGCGCGTATTACTGCTTTTGCGACAAAGAACGACTGGACACTCTTGCCGACGAAAAGGGCGTAAAGAGATATGATAAACATTGCTTAAATCTTAAAAAAGCCGAGATTGAAAAAAACCTTTATGAAAACAAGAAATTTGTTATAAGACAAAATATGCCCACGGAAGGCGAAAGTTCCTATGTGGATATGGTCTTTGGGAAAATATCCGTTCCCAACAAGGAACTTGAGGACAATATTTTGATAAAAACCGACGGTATGCCAACCTATAACTTTGCCAATGTGGTTGACGACTTTCTTATGGGAATAACCCATGTTATAAGAGGCACCGAGTATTTGTCAAGCACCCCAAAATATAATTTGATTTATGACAAAATGGGCTGGGAGCGTCCAAGATATATGCACCTTCCCCCCATTATGAAAGACGAACAAAGAAAACTGTCCAAAAGATACGGCGACGCCAACTTTGAGGACTTTTTGCAAAAAGGATACTTGCCCGAGGCAATAGTCAACTATATAGCTCTTTTGGGATGGTCGCCCAAAGGCAATCAGGAAAAAATGACAATGCAAGAGCTTATCGACGCCTTTGACCTTGACGGCATTTCCAAATCGTCCAGTATTTTTGACGAACAAAAAATGAAATGGCTAAATTCCCAATATATAAAGGAAATGAGTTTGAACGATTTTCATAACGAGGCAAAAGAGTATTATAAAAAATTGGGTATTGAAAAAGAATTTGACACAAAGCTTATATCAGAGCTTTTGCACCAAAGAACAGAGGTCTTTTCGGATATATATGACAGTCTGGATTTTTTGATAAATTTTGAAGATTTTGATTTGGCGCTTTATGAGCACAAAAGAATGAAAACGGACTTTAAGACAGCCAAACCTATAATTCAAGAAGCCCTAACCGCGCTAAAAGACATAGAGTTCACAACCCAAAACATAACAGAGGCATTGGAGAAGGTAAGCCTCAATATGGACATAAAAAAAGGAAAAGTTCTCTATTCGGTGAGAGTGGCTCTCACCGGCAAAAAGTCCACCCCCGGCGGCGCCATAGAAATGGCCGAACTTTTGGGAAAAGAAAAAAGCCTAAAAAGGCTCAAAAAGAGTTTGGAGATGATAGAGAGGGGGGAGTAGGGAGTAGATTTTTAATTTATAATGAGGTGTCCAAATAAAGGGACAAAGCCTTTGTCCATATAATTAAAACATTGAAGCAAGAAAAAAGATTTGTTATAATAACGAGGAGAAAAGGAAGAAACTAATGGCTGACAACAGAAAAGAGCAGGAGCGCACTGAGCTTCATCGTACAATATGGGGGATAGCGAACACTTTGCGTGGAAGTGTGGACGGATGGGACTTTAAGCAGTATGTATTGGGCATGCTGTTTTATCGTTACATATCGGAAAACCTTACCGCATACATTAACGCAGGAGAAATAGAGGCGGGCAATACATCGTTTAATTATGCCGACCTAACAGATGAAGAGGCTGAGCAAGTCCGAGAAGATATGGTTGAAACAAAGGGCTTTTTTATTTTGCCTAGCGAGCTTTTTGAAAATGTACGCAAAAGGGCTGGGGGTGATGAAAACCTTAATGAAACATTAGAGACTGTGTTCAAGAATATAGAGGCTTCAGCAAAAGACACTAACAATGAAGAAAACTTCAAAGGTTTATTTGACGACCTTGATGTAAACAGCAAAAAGTTGGGCAACACAGTAGCAAACCGTAATGCCAAAATGGTCAAACTTCTCAACGGTATCGGCG
>CAZVHD010000046.1:0-9355 GCA_964626765.1 uncultured Christensenella sp. | reverse complement strand
GGCTTTTGACACAATTATAAGCAAATTAATGCAAAAGTAGGTGATAAATGCTCTATAACAAAATTTTTACAGACAAACTAATAGAAAAACTTAAAAAAGTTCCGGTTATTATTTGGTATATAATATTCGGTCTTTCTTCGCTTTTTGCATCAGCGTACGCCCTTCAATTGACCGGCAACGAAATAGCCACCATGGTTAGGGAAATGTTTCCGGGAATGAATGTTCTTGCTATACTCATTATTTCATATCCCATACTTATGCTGTTTGAAATCGTAATTTTTGAATTTATTGCATATCTTGTGTATACGATTCTCTTCAATAGGTTTCTGATACGAATATCACAATTTGATTTTGTGTTCAGGTTGAGGCTTGTGATGATAGCGGCATATCTCATAATCGGGATTGTATCTATGGTATATTTCATATTTCCTCAGGCTTATAGCATAGGTTCGGCGGTCATAAATGTGGTTGTCACAACTCTTCTTCTTGGAATGTTTTTGTACGCCGCGTGCAAAGATTATATTCCTAACAACAATCAAGCCGATGCCTATAAATATGTAGCAAGGCTGTATCTGGGCATTTATCTTGCGCTGAGCGTGTTCTCTTTTGTTATGCTATTTGCTTTTGACGATAGCGTTCTTATGGAATATCTTGAATACGGATTAAGAGTTCTTGCGCTAACGATAATAAGTCTTTTGGCATATTTTCAGTATCTTAAATTAAAACAAATACCGCCTGAAGAACCCAAAAAGGAAAAAGAAAAGTCCGACGAGTCGGTCTATAAAGATTTCGGGTTTTAAGAAAACATAAGAGGTTACTATGGAAAAATTGGGTCTTAATAATATATTTGATTTAATAGCGGTTGGTGTCATAATGATACTTAGCTTTATTTTCTTTTTCAGAAAGAAAAGTTATAAGCTTATGACTTTATATCTTGGGCTTTTATTGATTTATACCGGAATCTATTTTCTTGATATATTTTATGACATCTCCCTTGCTCTTCATATGGTAAATCTTGTGACAATATTCGCTATTGTAGCTCTTGTGGTCGTATATCAGTCTGATTTCAAGATTATGTTTTTCAATCTGAGTAAGAAAGTTAAAAGTCAGGAAATCATTGTCAGCGACGAGGATTTAAGAATTGCTGTGGACGAGCTTGTAAAAGCATGTCAGACTATGTCAAAATCTAGAATAGGAGCCCTTATAGTTATTGCACCCACTAAGATTTCATCACATATACTAGAAACAGGAACCGAACTGGGGGCTTTGGTTACAGCGCCCTTATTGGAAAGTATTTTTAACACTAAAGCGCCCATTCACGACGGAGCTGTAATAATAAAGAATAACAAGATTCTTGCTGCGGGATGCTTTCTTCCGCTCTCTCAGTCTCAGGCGTTAACTAAAGATATGGGCACAAGACACCGCGCTGCAATGGGAATCACCGAGGAAACCGATATGCTCTCAATTGTTGTCAGCGAGGAAAACGGTATAATTTCCGTTGCTCAAAACGGAATACTCAGACGATATATAACCCCTGAACGGTTGACCGATATACTACACGATGTATATAATATTACAAGAACTTCTAAAAAAAGATATATAACTAATTAAAGTACATTATAAAGAGAGGACTTAAATGAACATCATAGGAAAACAAAAGATTTTATTGCCACAAAATGTGGATTTGCAAAGATGGGCTGTTGTTGCCTGCGACCAGTTTACCGCAGAGCCTAAATATTGGCAAGAGCTTGAAGAATTTGTGGGTGACAATCCAAGCGCGCTTAAATTAACTTTGCCTGAGATATATCTCACTGACAATATGGAGCAAAGAGTAGAGATAATTAATAAAACAATGCTCAAATACTTAAATAAAGGACTTTTCAAAGAAATTGACGGCTTTGTCCTTGTGGAAAGAGAAGTTGAAGAAGGAAAAAAGAGAATAGGACTTGTCCTAAGCGTAGACTTGGAAGCTTATGAGTGGAAAAGAGTAAAATGCCCCATAAGAGCCACGGAGGACACTATTGTGGAAAGACTGCCCGCAAGGGTCAACATTAGAAAGGGCGCGGCAATAGAACTGCCTCACATACTTTTGCTTATTGACGACAAGAACAGATGTATTCTTGAACCTTTATATAAAAATAAGAATCAACTCAAAAAACTGTATGACTTTGAACTCAATATGAACGGCGGAAGAATAACAGGCTATGAGGTTGAAAGAAGTGAAAAGCTCATAGAAAAATTCTATAGCCTTACTGACGAAAAGACTCAAGTGAAAAAATACGGTTGGGACGCAAAGCTGATGTTTGCTGTCGGAGATGGAAATCACTCTCTTGCCTCTGCAAAATTGTGGTGGGAAGAGCTCAAAAAAACCCTAACAGAAGAACAAAGAAAAAACCACCCTGCAAGATACGCTCTTGTGGAAGTGGTCAACATCTATGACGAGGCTCTTGATTTTGAACCTATACATAGGGTTATGTTGGGGTGTGATATTTCCTTTGTCGATAAGTTGAAGAAAAATCTTTCAGGCTCAGGAAAGCTAAGACTCTTTACAAAAGACGAGGAATTTGTTTTGAACGCTCCTGAAAAATCCAGCGAACAGATAAAAGCGGTTCAACGCTTTATTGAGGATTATATAGTAAGATACCCTTCCCAAGTGGACTACATACACGGTGAAGACCATTTGCGGGAAGTCGTAGACCAAAACAATAATTCCATAGGCATACTTATGCCAGAATTTCAAAAAGACGAACTTTTTGACTATGTCTTAAATGTGGGAAATCTGCCCAAAAAAGCCTTTTCCATAGGCAGACCGGAATTCAAAAAGTATTATATGGAAGCAAAAAAAATAAAGTAGAGGTGAGAAGATGATTAAAGTATGTAAATTTGGCGGTACCTCAATGGCCGATAAAAAATCTATTGAACAGGTATTAAAAATAATAAAAGTGACAAACAAAGAAAGTTTGTAATCGTTAGCGCTCCCGGAAAGAGAACTCCCGACGACGAAAAGATAACAGACCTTTTGTATAAAAGCTATGATGAAAGACATCAGAAAAATCAACCTTCCTTTAATAAAATAAGACAAAGATACAAAGAAATTGTTGAAGACTTACAGGTTGATATTGATATAGACAAGCATTTGGATGAAATTCAAAATTATATAAAAGATAGTGTCTCCAATGACTATGCCGCATCAAGAGGAGAATATCTTTGCGCCCTTATCTTTGCAAAAAAACTGGGATGGTCATTTATAGATGCAGAAAAGTATGTGAAGTTCAATGCAAAAGGCATTTTTGACGCTGAGACAACAAATGATTTAATTCGAGATAAGCTTGCAAACTATGAATACGCAGTTATTGGTGGGTTTTATGGCAGCACACCGGATGGAAGAGTCAAAACCTTTTCAAGAGGTGGCTCCGATATCACAGGAGCCATAATCGCAAGAGGCGTCAAGGCAGATGTTTATGAAAATTGGACTGATGTAAATGGTTTTATGACAGCTAGTCCCAAAATAGTTAAAGACCCCTTGCCCATTGATGTTCTGACCTATGAAGAGTTGAGAGAGCTCTCCTACATGGGCGCAAGTGTTTTGCATCCCGAATCTCTCTTTCCCCTAAGAAAAACAAGGATACCAATCAACATAAGAAATACATTTGACCCAGAAAATAAAGGTACTACCATATTAAATGAGCAAAAAGAATTTTCAAACAGGTTGGTCACGGGAATTGCGGGAAAACCCAATTATATATCCATAGTAATAAAGAAATCTCTTATGAATAACGAAAGAGGTTTTGCAAGAAAGGTTCTATCGGTTTTGGAAAATCACGATATATCAATGGAACATCTGCCTACGGGAATAGATACTATGAGTGTTATCGTAGATAAGGAAGAACTGCTTGAGCGCATAAGTATTCAACAGCTTGTAGATGAAATAAGATCAAAGGTCAGCCCAGACAGCATAGATGTTTCCGAAGACCTTGCCATGATTGCAATAGTCGGTCAGGGAATGTCTAAAAAAATAGGCACAGCTGCAAGAGTTTTCAACGCTCTTTATAATTATAAAATAAATGTACGCATGATAGACCAAGGCTCAAGCGAGATGAATATTATTGTCGGCGTTGCCGAATATGATTTGGAACTTTCTATATCCGCTCTTTATGAGGAGTTTTTCTTAAAATAACTCTTAATAAATGCCAAATACTAATCAAGATTTATGAAGTTTTTTCTTAAAATAGTATAAATTACAGTATGCCTGTGAATAATCCTGCTTAACAAACACCGTTAAGTAGGATTTTTTATATGAAAAAACTTTTGATACTTCTTGCTCTATTAATAATTCTTATTGTTTATTCTATGAATTCCTTTATTGTCATGACCAAAGACTATAACGGAAAATACAGTCTTCATCTGCCCGATGAAGAAATAAGCGAAGAGTATAATCTGTCTTTTTCTAAGGCGCTTTCAAAACATTTTCTCACGGGGAATTCCAAAGGTCAAAGTATCAGATTTTTAGGCAATGACTCCGATGTTAAGGAGCTTTTAGATAAGATGGAAATTCAGATAGTTGACCGACAAAATCTAGCCAATATAACCATTATTTACGGCTACACTGTCAAACTTGGAAAACCCGTAACACTAGAAGGACAAAAAGTAAATATCCAAATTGCAAAAAGAGGCGCTTCAATAACCGTTGGCACGCCCTTGATATTAGGAAGTTATTAAAAAATAGTATTGTGATGTATAAGTTCTTTTTACTAGTTAATAATTCCTATCACACTAAATAATCTTAACTCATTCTGGCACAAATATGGAGGTAAAAAATGGACAGAAAATACACAAAAAACAATAAGGCGGTAGCTTTTCTAAAAAGGAACATCTATTATATAATAATGTTGGTATGCCTTTTGGCAATAGCTACTATGGTCACAGTAACTTTAATCAACAGAAATAAACCGACCGAGGATGTAATAGCTCCCCCGCCGGTAGAACAAGAACAGGAAGAAGAGGAAGAAGAGGAAGAGGAAACTGAAAACGAAAATGAAAACGAGAACGAGAACGAGAACGAAAATGAAAATGAAAATGAAAATGAAACCCCTCCTATCGTCTTCGGAGCGCCTGTTTCTGATATCAATATAGTAAATGATTATGAAATGGAGAAGCTTGTATATCATCCCACTATTAATGTTTGGGCTGTCAATGCAGGCATAGACTTTGGCGGAAATGACGGAGACGCCGTCTGCGCGGCTTATGACGGAGAGGTGGAAAGCATAACTTTTGATGGGTATTACGGTCATAAAGTTATCATAAATCATGGGAACGGTTTAAGAACAACTTATTTTTCTCTTAACGAACCCAATGATTTGGCAGTAGGTCAAGAGGTAAGCAAAGGACAAACTATAGGTACTATGGGAAATACGGCTTCAATGAAATTGAACGAAGGACCTCTTGTTCACTTTATGGTGACACAGGACAATATAGAAGTAAATCCTTATGAATACCTTGACATTGGTGACAAATAACAAAAAAAGTTCCGCTTGAATAATAGGAAAGCGGAACTTACATAGTTTTTTATAAAACAGTTTATTCAGGGGGTTGCATCTTGGTTTTTTTGCCTCCCAAATAATTCGCCCACCTTTCAGGATAAAATTCAAAATAACTTTTTCCCGTTGTTTTTCTTAATTTTCTATATTTTTTGTTGTTGCACCATATAAAAGATGGCAATCCAATAATAAAAAGATAAAATGGACCCAATATGAGAGACTGAAGATAATGACCATACTCGTGAACTTTTGTTTTATCCGTCCATTCCTTGTCACGGCTAGCGCAAACAAAAATAAACATTCCCAAAGATACTCCGCCCCATTGTTCATTGTGGTAAGTTATATAAGAATCATAAAATTTTTCAGTTTTGCACAATTTATATTTGTTATAAAGAATAATGCCTATGATGTTTTGAGGAAGACACCATGTAAAATTTATTAAAAAAATCAATAGGTTTCTCATGCTTCTACCTTCTGTTTATTATTCTTAAATACTTTAATCATCGTTTTCGGATTGCTCTTGTTGGATACTGTCATCGATTTCATTGTTAACATCCTCAAGTTCGCCCTCCTCAATATCAGTATTGTCATAGAAAAACTCAATAAAAATATCAGAAGGTATAGCAAACCCAATTCCTTCAACACTGGCGCCATTATTTTTAACTTTGAATGAAATAAGCCCAATAACCTGACCTTCTATGTTGAGAAGAGGTCCGCCGCTTGAGCCACTGTTCACTGCTGCATCAACCTGAATGACTTCATTGCTAGTGCCGGACTGAGAATCCCTGAAAGTTCTTCTCGGAACACTTATTATGCCTTTTGTCATAGAAAGACCGTATCCTTCGGCATTTCCTAAGGTAAACACTGTTGCTCCATATGATAGGTTTTGAGAATTGCCTATTTCAAGGGCGCTAAGCGTTATGTCATTTCTTCTGAATTTCAAAACCGCAATATCCCTTTCCACATCAAAGGCTATTATATCCAAATCATATTTCTCATTGCTGTTATAAAATTTGGCCTCTACGCTCGTTGCTTCATAAATAAAGCTGCCGGCTGTATCCGTAACTGCATGAGCATTTGTTATGACATAACCTCTTTCTTCTACTATGAAGCCTGTTGCGTAACTTGTGGACGCCTGAAATCTGGATGTCAATTCTAATACACAGGGCAAAGCGGTTGATGCAACATCAATACCCGACTCATATTCGTTAACAACAGTGCATGAGCCAAAGGCTATAATTAAAATTATAATTAAGATTAAGGTTAAACTTTTTTTCATCTTCATAAAGTAATTTTTATCGTTTTTATTTCATATGGTGTAAAAGTCAAATCTTCCAATGATATTTCTTCCAGGTTATTCTCCAGCATGTCCGTTATATGAATCTTGCTATAATTAACATCCAATTTGAGATTTGATTTTGTTTCATTTCCGCTGTTCTCATAAACTCTTATTATCACTTCGTCCTTTTGGCTCTCCGCCATTTTTACGGTTTCTATTACTATATTGGGTTTGTCTGAAATAATAAAGCTGTCAAACTCGGCATGGTTGACTACTAATGGATTATTAAGAGAATATCCCATTTTTGCAGTTAATGCCTCGTGGCAATCGCCCTTATGGGGATAGAGCGCGTATGTAAAGGTATGGATACCTTTATCGGCGTCTTTTGCGGGATACATAGGTGACCTAAGAAGATTAAGAGAGATAACTCCTTCTTTAACTCTGTGACCATATTTGCTGTTGTTAAGAAGGCTTATGCCATAACCGTCTTTTGTTACATCAACCCATTTATGGGCGCATATCTCATATTGGGCCTTTTCTTGGGAGGTTTGATTTTTTGTAGACCTTTTTAGATTTCCAAATTGTATGTCGCAAGTAACCTCATCGCCATAATAATTCGGGGCAAACTCTGCCCTAAGCATTTTATGGGTTTCCTGCCATTCTATGCTATTGACAAATTCCACATAGGGTTTGCCCATTGTTAATATAACTTTTTGGGTTAGGGTTGATTTATTGTATTTATAGATGCTTTCCCGAATTATGCTTGGGCCTTCCTGAAATTGTTTGAAGCCAATAAACTTAAAGTATTTAGGACGACGCTTTGTATAATTGATGTGTATATCCCATGCGTTATAGTAGGTCTTTTTATCTTTGTATACTTTCAATACATTTAGATAATCCTTGCAAAATTCTTTTTGATACTTTTTATGATAAAGACTGACAATCTGTCCTTCCTCGCCAAAATAAAGCTTCATATACTCGTTTTCCATAGAGCTTATTTTTACTATGTCCGCTGGAGATAGTTTCTTTGAAGCGTAGGGCCCTGTCTCCGCAAGATAGTACTTTTCACCGTATTTGATAAACTCCTTTCTTGAAAATGATGTAGGATTGAAGGCGCAAAGACCGGTTTTCTTTTCCGATATGTTCTTCAAAAGCTTTTTCTGCATTGAGATAAGCTCTTCGTACATCGACTGGTAACGAGGCACACATTCGTCATAGACCCTTTTGATTGATGAACCTGGGATGATATCGTGAAATTGATATAATAATAGTTCTTTCCATATCTTTTCCAATTTCTCATAAGGATACTTAATACCTTTTTTCACATATGCGTAAGTTGCAAGAAATTCCACTGAATGTAATGTGTTTTCTATGAGTCTGTTGTAATACTTAACTTTTGCCTGAGTGGTATAAGTTCCCTGATGTGTTTCAAGATATAATTCACCTTTGTAGGTAGGAAGTTTTTCTCTGAGCTTA
The DNA here is from genome assembly GCA_964626765.1 of uncultured Christensenella sp. Classification (GTDB taxonomy): domain Bacteria; phylum Bacillota; class Clostridia; order Christensenellales; family DTU072; genus DTU072. Next base: position 1,063 of record CAZVHD010000046.1, on the reverse strand, counting down.
TCCAGATTTTCAAAAAGCTCTCCTGCCGTTTTTAATTTAACACGGGGGGAATGCCCTATGTCCTTTTGTCTTAGGGCGCATTCTATGTGTCCTTCTCCAGGTCCGCCACCACCGTCGCCTACGCCAAAGGGCAATGATACATTTTTTACTGTTTCCTTTTCTGTGTTCTTTTCATGAGCCCAACTTACGGGAACTGGCGTTGCGTCACTATTGTAGTTTCCTTCCGGCGGCATATGACTAAGCACACTGCTATCGTCTATGCCCTTCCAAATAAAAGTCCTGTATGGAAATTTGTTTTGCTTGTTCCAACTAAGCTTTATTGTTAAGAAATATTCCATACCGCATTTTTTCAAAATCTGCGGAAGGTTGCCATTGAAACCGAAAACATCGGGAAGCCAACACATTTTTGGAGATTTCTCAAACTCTTTGTGCCAGAATTTTTGACCGTACAAACTTTGTCTGATTAAACTTTCGCCGCCTGTGACATTGGTGTCGCATTCCACCCACATTTTTCCTTGAGGCTCTATTCTTTCTTTTAAGATGTATTCTTTTATTTTTTTGTAAAGACTCGGATAAAGACTTTTCATCCAGTCCAACTGCTGAGGCTGGCTGACACCGAATATGTATTCGGGATATTTTTCGATATTATACACCGTATTGGAAAAAGTACGGCTTATTTTTCTTTTTGTTTCCCTAATAGGCCAAAGCCATGCAAGGTCCAAATGGGCATGTCCATGAGCATAAACAGATAAATCCGACTGCTTGCCACTCTTGAGTTCCTCCTGAAGCGTATTGCGGGCCTGTATGACGCTTTCTTTGTCAAAGTTCTTTGATTGTTTTGCCGCTTTTTTAAGCGCCTCTTTGATTGAGTGGTGTTTCTCTTCGGATTTATCAATTGTGATAAGTTGTAGAAATAAACATAAATAATCATAAAAAAGAGCTTTTATGTCCTCTCTTACCGATACAATATCAGCTTGTTTGAATATGGCGTAATTTTTTATGTTGATGGTCAGCTTATTGTGCCCCGCCTACCTTTATAAGAAACCTCCCTTATAGTGGCTTC
>CAZVHD010000045.1:0-9417 GCA_964626765.1 uncultured Christensenella sp. | reverse complement strand
TTGCGAATGCAGAACTCCTGCATATTGTTTTAATGTGTATCATGATTGTGAATACAAAACCAAAGATATTGATGTGGAAATTTGTGAATCGGTAACTCAAAAGAAAGACAATACGCCCATATTGAAGTTCATAACCCTTCCGGCTGTCAAAACAGCAGCTACAATAGAACACAAAGGAAGTTATGACACCTTGTGTGAAAGCTACAACAGAATTTTCAAATGGGTAAAAGATAACAATTACAAAATTGCAGGCAACCCAAGGGAAAGTTTCATTGACGGGATTTGGAACAAGGAAAATCCAGACGAATGGCTAACGGAAATTCAAATTCCAATTTTATAAAAGACAGAAAGTTCGCTAAAAATAGCGGACTTGCTTAAACTGTAAACATATTATTAATCATATAAAGTTTAAGGGCAAGAGCCTGACATTGTCCTTTAGAGTACGACCAAAAGTTCAGTAAATTGGTTTTTATGACTGGATAAAAAGGTTATTTATCCTTGAACTTTTTGGGCACATGCATAGCGTCACAAAAAGGTTTGTTTTGGGAGTGACCGCAGCGGCAAAGAGCCACGCGGTTTCTTTTTTCATATTGGAAGTTGTCGCTTGACTCAATCGGGATAAAGCCTTTGACGACAATGGGTCCGCTAACATTTTTTTCGGGGTCTTGAAAGATTTCTACCCTTTGTTCGTACTCATATTCAATTTCATTTAATTCTTTGTCCAAAATTACCAGTCTTCCCGAAGGGCACTCGCAAGCCGCCTTTATTGCTTCGGATACTTGTTCGTCATCGCTGCAATTTTGGGCAAGAGACCACGCGTCGCCCGTCTCTCTGTGACAAAAGCGGGCGAAAGCGCATCGACCGTCATCCAATAAAGTGACTTTTTCACCTTCAATTTTCTCTTGAATTCTATCTCTATAAGGTCTTCGGTCGGCAGTTTCTTTTCCGTCAAAGTTTTCTTCCTTATGCGAAAAATCGCAGAAGGGATGGTTTTTGCTTTTTCCACATCGGCAAAGCGTGTAAGTTTTGTTTTGGGGAAGTTTATCGCCCTCCACCAATTCATAATGGCCTTCTACCTTTGTAATTATCATTTCTTTCAATGGGATAGCGCCATAAACAATATACGGTCCATCTTTTATTATCTTAATCTTTTTTTCACTCATAATGCCTCTTTTTTAATTATAAAGAAATCCATTCTCTATTGTCAAATAAGCTAAAAACAACATTTGCAAATTAAAAACAAAAATTGCTATTTTTATAGTAATTATTTTATGTTATAATAAATTCATGTAAAAATAAATTTAAGGCGGTATTTCTTATGGCAGAACCTAGAATTACAACAGAATGTGACAAAATTCCCCCAAAAGAAAAACTTATATTTGGAATGGCGGACTTTTTCGGAGGCGGCAGCGGCACTATGGTCGGGCTGCTTTTACTTGCGTTTTTCAACAGAAGTCTGGGTATTGAGGCGGGAATTGCTTCTGCAATAATTATGATAAGCAAAATATGGGACGCTGTGTCAGACCCTCTTATGGGAGCTATCAGCGACAATACCCGAACCAAATGGGGCAGAAGAAGACCTTATATGTTCTTTGGCGGGCTTATGGTTATCCCCGCATTAGCATTTTTATTTGCGCCAATCTCAGAAGCGCCCTATTGGCTGAGAATTGTTAGCGCTACTATGTCTTTTTTGGTTTTTTGTACTGTAACCACAATAATTCAAGTTCCATACTCTTCTTTGTCCTCGGACATATCCCCCGACCATGTGGAGAGAACAAAGGCCAATTCCTTAAGACTCATTTTTTCAATGGTCAGTTCGGGTATATGCTACCTTGTTCCCAGCATTATATTTGAAATGCACCTTGACGGAGATTTATCCGCAGTAACATTCTTTTTGATTATAACATTCTTATTTGGTACTTTTTTTGGTGTTCCACTCATTCTTGCAGGTATCTACACCAAGGAAAGAAATTATGTAAATCTGAAGCACAAAGCAAAATTTAGCTTCAAATCATACAAAGAACCCTTTATGGTAAAATCGTATATGTGGCATCTCTTAATGTACATAAGCGCGTTTATTTGTATTGACATAATAGCCGCCCTAGCGGTATATTACGCATCCGATGTCTTAAGAAATATGACTATATTTGGTCAATCTATGAGTATGCTCTTCATAATAGCGCCCATGATGGTCACAGCTGGGCTCATGGTACCGTTTGTGTATATAATAGCAAGAAAAAAAGGCAAGCAGTTTGCCTTCAGGGCCGGCATGCCCTTTTATATAGCGGGCGCGATATTCCTTGCTGTGGTGCCCTCATCTTTTCCCGGGTGGACTGTTCCCCTTGGCGCCTTTCTTATGGGTATAGGTCTTGGAGGAACGCAAATGATGCCTTGGATTATATTCCCTGATACTATTGATGTTGCCGAACTCAAACTGGGATACAGACCTACCGGCAATTTTAGTGGTATGATGACCTTTTCAAGAAAGCTTGCCTCGGGTATAGCCATAGCTATTGTGGGTTTTGTTCTTTCTATTGCAGGAGAAATTCCCGGCATTGAAGGACAACCAAAACCCCTTCAACCCGATAGCGTGCTTTTAGCTATAAGAATTATGATGGGCGGAACTGTTGCCCTTCTTATCTCCCTTGCTCTTTTTGCATCATTGAAATATAAAGTCAGCTCGGACAGATTGGAAAGAATAAGATATTTTCTTGAATTTCAAAGAGCAGACAAACTTGATCAATTGAGTGAAGAGGAAAAACAAGAAAGAGAGGCTTTAATAAAAGAGTTGGCATAAATTTATGATAAATGACAAAAAAACTTATCAAACAAGACAGTTTATGTTAAGCAATAACTATGAGATATTCCATTACAAAGATGATTATCTTAAAGAAATTGCCTTACATCACCATGACTTTTATGAAATTTATATGTTTATCTCAGGTCAAGTTACCTATGATATTGAGGGAAAGACCTATAAACTTTGTTCGGGAGATTTGCTTTTGATATCTCCAGACGAGCTTCACCAACCCATTGTAAATAGTGGAAATTATGAAAGAATTGTGCTGTGGATAAATAAAAACTTCGTAAAGGAAGTCTCAACTGAAAAAAACGACCTTATGAAATGTTTCAAGCTTATGAAAAAGGACAACAAAAACCTCATGAGGCTTGAGCCAAACCAATCTCAAAAAATTCGAAACCTTTTGGAGGATATAAGTCTAAGTTTTGTGGAAAAGAAATTTGCTTATGAAATATACGCCTCCTCTCTTGTCAAAATATTGCTTATAGAACTTGCAAGAATTATTGAAACTTGTCCTGACAGTCTTGTGATGTATCATACCGCCTCAAAACTCATCCATTCAGTTATAGAGTACATAGACAAAAACTTGCAAAAGCAGTTAACCTTGGAAGGTATTGCAAAAGAATTTTTTATAAGTAAATTTTATCTTTCTCATATATTCAAAAAAACAATGGGAACAACAGTTTATAGATACATCACTCAAAAAAGACTTATTTTAGCAAAGGAGTTTATTGTAAAAGGCCATATGATAAAAACTGTTTATTTAGACTGTGGCTATCAGGACTATTCCAGTTTTTTTAGAATGTTCAAAAAAGAATATGGAATAACGCCTAAAGAGTATCTTAAATATATGACAAAACAAAACGAGGTGATAACAAAATGAAAATGACATTCAGGTGGTTCGGTAAAGACGACCCCGTAACTCTTGAAAAAATTAGACAAATACCTGTTATTAACGGTATAGTGACAGCCCTTGACACACCTCCCGGCGAAGTTTGGGAAAACGAACAAATCAAAAAATTGAAAAAAGATATAAACGATAAGGGACTGGACTTTGAAGTTGTGGAGAGCGTGCCTGTTCACGAGGACATAAAGCTGGGCCTTTCGTCAAGGGATAAATACATTGAAAATTATATAACAACAATAAAAAGGCTTGCAAAAGAAGGAGTGAAGGTTATTTGTTATAACTTTATGCCGGTTTTTGACTGGATGAGAAGCAACCTTAACAAAACTAATCAGGACAACTCAACTTCTTTGGCATACGACAATGATACAGTTAACAAATTAAACCCCTTGAACCTCTCCGAAGATTTGAACCTGCCCGCATGGGACAAAAGCATAGGCAAAGAGAGAATGAAAGAACTTTTGAAAATATACAGCGAGTTTACCGAAGAGAGGTTTTTTGATAACTTGAAGTACTTTTTACAAAAAGTTATTCCAGCAGCGGAACAAGCAAATATAAAAATGGCAATCCATCCCGACGACCCGCCATGGAGCATTTATAATCTCCCAAGAATTATAGGCAATTTCAACAACCTAAAAAAGTTTTTATCGCTGTATGACAGCCCCTCCAATGGTATAACCTTTTGCACAGGGTCTTTTGGCTGCTCCCAAAAAAACGACCTATACGATATGATAAAGCTTGCTAAAGGAAAGATTCATTTTGTACATATGCGGAATGTTTTGATAACATCAGAAAAGAGTTTTCAAGAAACGGCTCATCCCTCAAAATGCGGAAGTATGGACATGTATAAAGTTTTGAAAACTCTTTATGATAATGGTTTTGACGGATACATAAGACCCGATCATGGAAGACAAATTTGGGGCGAACAAGGAAATAGAGCAGGATACGGGCTTTATGACAGAGCTTTGGGGGCTATGTATCTTTACGGCCTTATGGAAGCTATAATAAAAGGAGGAAAAAATGATTAAAGAAAAAGTAGCAGTAATCACAGGCGGCGGCGGAGTGTTGTGCTCGGCTTTTGCAAAAGAGCTTGCAAAAAAGGGAGTAAAAGTCGCTGTTCTTGACTTGAGAGAAGACGCGGCAAAGGCTGTCAGCGATGATATAAATAGAAATGGCGGTATAGCTTGTTACTATCAAGCCGATGTGTTAAGTAAAGAAAGTATGCAAGAAGTTCGCAAAAAAATAGCTAAAGATTTGGGAAAATGCGACATTTTAATTAACGGAGCGGGCGGCAACAGCCCCAAGGGCACAACTACTAAGGAGACCTTTGAAACAAAAGACTTGCAGGATGAGTCTATCACTACATTCTTTGACCTTGAGCCGAACAGTATAAACAATCTTTTTCAGCTGAATTTCACAGGCACTCTCATTCCCACTCAAGTTTTTGCAAAAGATATGACAAATAAAGGTGGAGTGATAATTAATATGTCATCTATGAGCGCTTATAGCCCCATGACAAAAGTTCCGGCTTATAGCGCGGCAAAGGCGGCGATATCCAATTTCACAATGTGGCTTGCCGTGCATTTTGCTCCCTCAAACATTAGAGTAAACGCCATATCCCCGGGATTTTTTGATACAAACCAAAACCATGATTTATTATTTAATCCTGACAACACGCCCACGCCAAGAACAGAAAAGATTTTATCCCAAACCCCCCTTAACCGATTGGGGACAGTGGAAGATTTGCTTGGCACATTGATATACCTTTGTGACAACGAGATGTCGGGATTTGTTACAGGAGCTATTATACCCGTTGACGGCGGATTTTTGGCCTATTCGGGTGTGTAAAAATAAAAAATTAAAGAAATGAGGTAAGAAAATGAATATTATTTGGATTATTGTATTAGCTGTTCTGGGCTTATTTTTGTTAACTGTAATTGGTTTTGTGATATGGATGTTTTTTCAAGCGATTATATACAACAAATTTGAAAAGCCTAAAATAGACGACGAGGGTTTTGTACGGGCAAGTTATGAGGGTATTCCTTATCTATTGGATAAAGGTCTGCCTTATAAGGGATGGATAAAAAGTCTTACCAGCCATAGAGAGCCTTTAAACAGCGGGTATAAGTTTGCTTTGGACAATAAAAAATGCTCTAAAGATGGAATAAAAAGCGACCATAAGATTGTCAAGTTACCCTATTGTTTTGATAAAATGGGCTCAAAATGGGAAAATTATAAAGGTGATTTTTGGTTTGAAAGGGATTTTGAAATACATAAAATGGACAATCGTCCAATCATTAGACTTACATTCATGGGTAGCTTTTTGACCACAGAGGTCTATGTGGACGGCATGCTTTTGGGAAAAAATGACGAAGGGTATCTGCCATTTACATTTGATATCAGTCATTTGAAAGAAGGAAATCATAAACTTGTTGTGAAAGTAAATAACCAAACTACGGACAAGACCATACCGATAAGATTGTTTGAAGGGCATCGTCCGGGCTGGCATCATTTCAGCGGATTACATAAAGAAGTATTTATTGAATACCTTCCCGAGGTAACCCTCTTTAAGCTTTCTTGTATCCCATATATGGAAAATAAGAAATGGAAGGTGAAAACATCAATGCTGTTTGAAAGGTCGGATGAAAAAAAGAAGCTTGATTTCAAATGTAATCTTTTTGTAACCGATAAAGAAAGTAGCAAAGTAGTTGATAAAGAGGTGGAAATCAGTTTTGAAAAAGGTCAAAAGATTAGCGGAAAACAAATTACTCTTAGTTGTAATAATATAAAAAACTGGTCGGAAAGTTCTCCCGTTCTTTATAATATGAATCTGCAATCACCCTATGAGCAAAGCTATGTAAAGTTCGGATTTAGAGAAATAAAATGGGGCGAAGGAAAGATTCTTATTAATGGCGAACAAACCTTCTTGAAAGGCATATGCCGTCATGAGGACAACGGCGTAAAGGGCCACGCAACAGATATAAAAACCGCCAAGACAGAAATGGAGTTAATCAAAAAGGCCAATGGCAATTTTGCAAGACTCGCTCATTATCCGCACAGCTTGTCCACTCTTGAAATCGCCGACGATATGGGGATATATGTATGGTCTGAAGTTCCTTATTATCAAGCGGGGCATGCAATTACGCATGACCTTATTGGCAAGGAATTTGGATATGTCAAAATCAATTTGAATTTGAAAAGGTTTATTGACGATTTGAAAAAGACCACTCTTGTAGCTGACAAAACTCTGTTGAAAAAGACAGCTCAATCCCTTATAAAAATGATTGAACGGGATATAAATCATCCTTCAATAGTTACATGGAGTATAGGAAATGAAATTTGGTCTTTAAGCAGAGTCTCAAAACAGGTATGCCAATGGCTAAAGGACACCGTCCATGAATACGATACATCAAGAGCGGTAAACTACGCATCAATGACTATGCCCGTTCTTACAAGACCTTGTGAAAAGAGCTTTGCTGTTATGGACTGGGTCTGTTTCAATGAGTATTATGGCTGGTATTATGGTACTGTTAAAGGCAAAAAAGCGCTTGCAAAGACATTCTATAAAAAATATCCCGATAAACCTATGGTAATTACCGAAACAGGAAGCGACACTTTATACGGTTTGAGAGATGACAGCTATCCACCAAAAGACAAACATTCGGAGGACTATCAAAGCTATTATTTGAAAGAAACATGGAAAAATCTGTCGGTTTCTCCAAATTTTAGCGGTATGTCTATTTGGGTGTTTAAGGACTTTCCCTGTCCAGAATATACTGAGACAAATCCTGTACCTTTTTACAATATGAAAGGTCTTTTTGACAAGGATATGAGGGAAAAACTGGGTTATCAAACACTTAAAGAACTGTATGCGGAAAAAGATAAAGAATTAAGGAAATGAGGTATTATGATTAACTGTAAGGATTTTTTGGACGATACATTATTTTTGCAAACAAACACAGCAAAAGAACTTTATTTCAGATATGCCGCAAATATGCCTATCATAGATTTTCACTGTCATTTGGACGCCGAACAAATCTATAAAGACAAGCCTTTTGAGTCGCTATATGAATTATGGCTGAAATACGACCACTATAAGTGGCGACTTATGCGTTGCACCAAGAGCAGAGAAAAATTTATAACAGGCGAAGCCAACGAGTATGAAAAGTATTTAACATATGCCAAAAGTTTGCAGTCCGCCATTAATAATCCACTTTATATATGGTCTCATTTGGAATTAAAAAAATATTTTGGAATAACATCGCCTCTTTTTGAAAAAACAGCAAAACAAATTTGGGAGCAAGCTAAGAACACTCTTCAACAAACTCAGCTCTCTCCCCGAAAATGTTTGGAGATGTCCAAAGTTGAGGCGGTTTTCACAACAGACGATGTTATGAGCGATTTGAAGTTCCATAAACTTTTAAGAGAGGAAAATTATAAAGTAAAAGTGCTTCCCACCTTTCGCGGAGACAGGGCCATACACATAAACAAGACCTTTTTAGACGAGTTGAAAACCAAATACAATCAAGATATAATTGACATAGACGACTATATCCTGCTTGTCAAAAAAAGAATAGACTTTTTCAGCGAAAATGGCGCCAAAGCAAGCGACTTTGCGCTAGAGTACATGCCCAAAGAAATAATATCAAAAGATGAGGCCGAAAAGATTTTCCTTGCGTTTTTAGAAAATAAGCAAATTTGTCCAGACTTCAAGCAAAAACTTTCAGGCTATATCTTATATCGGCTTGTTGAATATCTTTATGAAAAGAAAATATCCTTGCAGCTGCATATAGGTGCGTCAAGAGACCAAAACTCCGGTATGTTTGACCGCCTTCAAAAGGACTGCGGTTGTGACGCTATAAGCGATAAGATATTTATAGACGGTTTGTCAGCTTTATTAAATGAGCTGAAAAAAATTGATAAACTGCCAAATACCATAATCTACAACCTCAACCCTTCCTTTAATCAGGCAATAGCCTCTCTTTGCGGATGTTTCAGCGATTCTAAAAGCAATATACAGCTAGGGTCGGCATGGTGGTTTTTAGACAACAAATATGGTATAGAACAACAACTCCAAACCTTTTCTACAAGTTTGAATCTATCTAGATTTGTGGGTATGCTCACCGATTCCAGGTCGTTTATTTCTTTTTGCCGCCATGACTACTTCAGAAGAATACTTTGCAACTTTATCGCAAACAAAATTGACCTTGGCGAGTACTATTATGACAAGGAAATTGTCAAAAAAATGATAAAAGATATTTGTTATTATAACTCCTTATCATTCTTTAATTTATAATCCCCTGCTAAAAGCATAAGACCTCTTTATCTTTAGAGGTCTTTTTTATTATATTAATTTTTTCAAACTCGTAAAAAAATTTATATAAATCTCTTGACAAGTTAATTATATTTGCTATAATAAAGTTAGCAGTCAAGAAGTGAGAGTGCTAAACATAAAATAATAAAAGGAGGTGTTTTATATGTTTTCTTATCCTATGAAAACAAACCCAAGAAAAAATCAAGTAAGTTTGTACAACATGTTTGACGATTTCTTCAATGATTTACCTTTGTTCTCAAAGGCAAATGAAATGAAGATTGATGTCAGAGAAACTGACAAGGAATATCTTATTGATGCCGAAATTCCGGGAATGAAAAAAGACAACATCAATATTGATGTAGAAGAAAACCAGCTTATCATCTCTGCTTATGAGGAAGA
>CAZVHD010000044.1:0-9435 GCA_964626765.1 uncultured Christensenella sp. | reverse complement strand
AATCACATCAGGCCTTCCATGTAATGAGATAAAATCTTCATTCAAAAGATCTTTTCTTAAGTGATAAATTGTAGGATATCTCTTATAAAAATCTTTGTCCTTATAGGTTTTGTCATTAAATAAAGAATTGATATCATATATTGTCCTATCTTCGGGGTGTAGATTGCTTTCATTCAGTCTTTTGAAAAAATGTTTATCAATTTTTTCTATTTCATTTGCAAAAAGTAAATCTTGCAAAATGTCAATTCGCTCTTTTCTTCTTTGAAGACGTCTGCGCCCTGCCCTGAAGGTTCTTCGGTCTTCTGCTTTAAAAGCTTCGTCAAATATGAGCGCGCCCCAAAGCGACTTCTTCCCTTTTTTCACTAGATTATAAGAAACATCAGTTACTGCCCACCCAATGGAATTGGTACCGATATCCAATCCTAAATAATAATTTAAATCTTTTTTCTTCATACTCTTGACACCTTCCCTTTTTTGTGTTATTTTGATATTAGATTACACTATAAGTTCAAATAAGAATTTATTCTAATCGTCATGAATAATGACACCACATGGAGTGGTAATTAACTCACCGAAAGGGTGAGTTTTTCTATATTATGAAAAAGTTTAGCTTTCATTTGAAACACCCCCTCATTAAGTTACAAGAATAAACAAAAGTTTACAAATAAATCATAATTATATCAAATTACACTAATATTAACACGATTTCCAAATTTTGTAAATATTAAGAAAAAGAGGTGCCCCAAAACTAAGACATTTATAAAAAAGACCTCCTGCTTCCTTTTCAAAAAGACACTTACTGAGCTGAGCTCCAGCTGTCGAATGGTCGACATTTTCATTGTTTCCCTTTATTCTTCTTTGAAAGCTATCAGAATATTTACCTATGTCGTGAAGCAAACCAATTATGTATGAGAGACTTTCCGCATTAAAGTCCTTAGCAAATTCCATAGATAACTTCGCCACTTCTTCTAAATGGTTTTTAAGTAATTGTACTTCGTTTTCAACAATGTGAGCAATATGCACTAAATCATAACTCCTATCCCTTATTTTTTACCTAAATTATAGCACACAAAATTATTCAATAAAATACAAAAACCCCATTTTTTTCCAAATGAGCTTCTATTGTCCTTAAATCAGTACAAATAAAATTTTATGAAACCATTAATGTTGTCTCTTTTTTCAAATGTCATATGATAATAAAGAAAAATAAATGACCCTCTACTCAATTGTTTATCAAATATTTTATAAGTTTTATGGTGGAAATTATTAAACCCGAAAAGATTGACAATATGAAATTGTCAATCTTTTCAATCCCCCGATATCATTTATGAATTGTTTTTATCTTTTATTATTATAGTTTTTCCAAATACTTTGTCATCTCATTAAGCCAGTCGCCGTCATAAAGTTCAATCATACCTCTGTCGCTTGCGGAGGCCAATTTGTTGTTAACGGGAATTTGCGCCACAACTGGGATGTTAAATTCTTTTGCAAGATCTTTGATGTGACTCTCTCCAAATATCTTGTGCCTTTTTCCGCAGTTGTCACAGTCATAATAGCTCATATTCTCCACAATTCCCAAAATGGGGATTTTCATCATGTCTGCCATTTTAACAGCCTTTTTTACTATCATGGAAACAAGTTCCTGAGGGGATGTAACAATTATAATTCCATCCACAGGCAAAGATTGAAACACCGTTAAGGGCACATCCCCGGTTCCCGGAGGCATATCGATAAACATATAGTCAACATCATTCCAATATACTTCGGTCCAAAACTGCTTTACCGTTCCTGAAAGTATGGGACCTCTCCATACCACAGGGTCGCTTGTATTTGGCAAAAGTAAATTTATGCTCATAAGCTTTATGCCCGTTTTGGTTTGCACAGGGAAAATTCCCAAATCGCTAGCGTCGGCCTTTTTTTCAACTCCAAAAGCGCGAGGTATTGAAGGGCCTGTCAAATCTGCATCTAAAACCGCAGTTTGGTATTCCTTTCTTTTCATATTAACAGCCATAAGAGATGTTACAAGCGATTTTCCTACGCCGCCTTTACCACTCATAACCCCTATAACCTTTTTTATGTCGCTCTTTTCGGTTTTCTTTTTTTCTTTTTGCAATGCATTTCTTTCGTCGCAGTCCGCGCTGCAGTTATTGCAATCGTTATCACATGTGTTTTTATCCATTCTGCTATTCCTCACTTTTTTACTTAATAAAAGTTTATCACCCTTAATGACATATGTCAATAACTCTCAAATAAATCTTATTTTTTATTTAGCTATTGACAAAATACCCTGACCTCTGCTATTTTTATTGATATAAATATATTGGAGGCAATATGCATACCTCAAGAATTTTTTTCAAGTTCAGTGACCTTCTCTTTCATTATCCCCGAAATTATAAAAAATATAAATCGGTCATAACCCAAAAGAATTTGTCTTTTGACGACAGATTTGGCAATTTTACTGAAGGGGACATCTACTATGACCCGTCCAAGAAGAGTAAAAAATATCCTATTTTTGTAAATGTTCATGGTGGCGGTTTTGTCAGAGGCGACAAAAAGCACCGTTCGGGGTTTGCCCGTTATATTGCTGACAAAGGATATTTTGTATTTAATATCAACCACAGACTTGCCCCTGAATACAAATTTCCCGCCGGTATCGAGGATACTATAAACGCCTTGAATTTCGTTTTGACCTTAGCGGAGAAATACGATTTAGACACTGAAAAAATAGTTGTTTCAGGCGACTCGGCAGGCGCCTATTATGCCGCAGGCGCTGTTGCCTCTATTTGCGATATCAACTTTCAAAAAAAGCTCTCTCTTCCCAAATTTAAGGGCAAGGTCGCAGCTCTTGTAACTTTTTGCGGCTTGTTTGACCCCTTGAAATCTATGTGGAGAAATACGCCTTTTGGCGTGGCTAAGGATGTGGCGAACTGTCTTTTGGGTATGGAACTGAAAGACGACCTATCAAACCTTAAGGACTTTGAATTCTTTGAAGAAATTAATATAATAAATTATGTCAATAAACAATGGCCAAAAACATTTTTGGTAATGGCGGAAAAAGACTCTTTTTGTGGCGGTCAGGGCGAGCTCTTAGAAGAAAAGCTCAAAGCCGTCGGAGTTGATGTTAGGTCTTACATAGCCAAAAGCTATGACGAATTTCATTGCTTTCATCTTTTGCCCTTTTTGAAAGCCACAAAAGTTTGTATGGATAAAGCAAGCCAGTTTCTCAATGAGTTGATAGAAAAAAATTAATTAGTTAACACCTCTTATTAATTACTTATTTGCTATTAAAGAAAAACCTTATCCCGTTTATGAGATAAGGTTTTTTAATTGAAAACTTAATAATGTATTTTTAAGTGGCGGGTTTTTCAGGCATAAATATGAGAAATTTTCTGAGCATAAATACCACGATATAGCTTACTACTATTCTCAAAATAAAGGCGAATGTGAATGGCAAGAACATGGGAAAGAGATATCCCAAAAGCACATTAAAGCCATAAATAAAGACTTCCACACCTATGTAAATAAGAATTCCTTTCAGGGTTTTTCCTTTTTTGTTGTGTTTGAATACAAAAAACACCATAAGAAAATATGACGCCACAAAGCCCATAAAATATCCCACGGCGGTTCCAGCGGCATTTATGCCCGATGGGACCACATTGCTTTCCACAAAAAATGTATCAAAAAATGTGTATCCGCCCATCAAGCGAAGACTGGCCAGATAAATAACCGTTGAGGTGAATAAAAAATCTAACAACACGGGAATCCAACCGATAAGAAGGCTTTTCAAGAATTCTCTTACCGTTTCTTTTGCAAGACTTTTCTCATTATCGGGCTGATTTTTCTTTTTTTGCTGGTCGTTAAAAAAATCCTCTTGCTCTTTGCTCAATTTAATTTCATTAATTTCTTTTTTTTCTTCTAAAAGGCTTTCCTCTGTAATTTTCGCCACTTTTTTTTCTCCACATATTTTTATGGATATTATTATACCACAATATTTATTTTCATAAAAGATTTTATTTTTAATATCGCCTATCTTTTTTATGATAGGCTAAAGTGCGCGCTTTTTTGTCTCCGCCAAGCTGTTTTGGGTATATCAAAATCTTTCCCAAAAGGGTTGTGGGAGTCTTTTATAAACTTAGTCCACTTTTATTGAAATTTTATCCGGCTTTTTTTTAAGCCAACCGCCAAATAAAGATATTTATCGCCTTTGGCAATAAAACATTGGCTTAAAATTAAAAAAAGAAAATATATATCGGATAGCCAATAAAGCCGCCATAAAAGTGGGAACAAGACGCCGCTCAGGTTTTCATTAAAGTATATGAAAACCAACCAGACCTAACAAAATTAAAGTAACACAGCCTATGACTATATACTCTTTGCTTTTTTGGTCAATAATTTGGCGCCTACTTTTATCGGCGACTTTCAGCTGTTCTTTTTTTCACCATTTGCCACGGCTTATATGCCCTTCGATTTCCGCCTTGCTTCTTTGTTTCAAAATCCATGACTCGTCCTTTGCTTTTTTGAACAAGTCCACGCAAGGAGGGTCAAGCCCGATATCAATGCCTTCCTTTGAAAGCTGGTATATCCTCATTGCAAGATTACATATTTCCATATGGATATCGTTTGTTCTGTCCGAAGAGTAAATCTTATCCACCTGCTCTTGTTCAAGCGCGTTGAATTTCTTCTTTGGCGCCCCGCATTTAGGGCAAGTATCGGGAGCGTCCTCTCCCTCAAAAACAAAACCACAAACTCCGCATTTCCATAAACTTTTATTCATAAAAATATTCCTCCTTTTTATTTAAGTTTACGGGTAAATGAAAGAATTGTCAACCTCTTAGAAACCTTCGCCCCGTTAATAATGGGTACGGATAAACTTTTCAAATTTTCTTAGTATTTTTGTTATAAAAGGCTTATTGACGATTTTTTATACCTTTACTGCTCCGCCTTCAACAGTATTCTTTCCTTTCTTTTTGGCAAGGTACATATATTCGTCGGAAAGCGCGACAATGGTTTCTGCCTTGGTCTTTTCTGTGGGAGTAAAATGAATAAATCCAACACTAACCGTAAGGTTCATCTCTATTTCCCTGTCGTCTTCTTTGATGAAACATTCCTTTTCCAGCCTTTTTCTTATTTCTTCTGCCTTTTCTCGTGACTTTTGCTCGCTGATACCTTCAATGATAATAACAAACTCCTCTCCGCCCCAGCGACATATTAAGTCCTCTTCGTTTATCATAGATTTCATAATCTCAGCAGCTTTTTTCAATACTTCATCGCCAAAAAAATGCCCGCCTACATCGTTGCATTTTTTGAAATCATCAAGGTCTATCATAAAAAGCGACATCTGCTTTTTCCCAACATTCGCAGCAAGCATCTTTGAAATTCTTCTATTGAAAACATATCTATTATGAAGCCCTGTTAAAGTATCAAATTTTGACAGTTTTTCGTATCTTTCCTTATTCTCTTTTAATCTTTTAGTAAGGGATATTCTGACAGTTTCAAACATTAAAACAAGAAAATATGTGCTTAATGTGGCGCCTATTACTCTTATGTCAGGCTTATAATTAGAAAAACGCTCAATGTCTCCAAATGGTGTATAGTATATCAGCATAAGGATACCTAAAACAGCAAAAGTATAAATTGTGCCTTTCTTTATTTTGTATAATAAAAGCACCCACATCGGGTATACCACCGGCCATATAAGATAAACATTGCCTCCTCTGCTTTCCAGCGGAAGTAAAAACAGGATTATTGTTACGACAATAATAAAAATATCGCCGACAAGATTTATTTGTTTTTTGAAAAAATGGCATGAAGCCGCGCTTATAAAACCAAAAATAATCATCGAGATAGATGAAATCATAAGTTTAGTTTCATTGTTTAAGATATTCGAAATTAGGGCCAAAACTGCAATAAGCACAAAGAGTATAATGGAGCCCAATAAAAGCAGCCTGAATCTATATTCATCGTTTGATAACCTTTTATCAATTTCTTTGATAATTTTTTTGAACATTTGAACCCTTGTCTTTTTTTATGATTGATTGTAAAACAATTATATTATAAATAAGGACAATAAGCAACCCTTCTATAAAACTTGTTGTTTTTTGGGGTTTTATTTTAGAAAAATCGTTTATGAAGTCATTCTCTATTGTTTAAGACCTCAAATATGGATCCTTCTTTTTTATAGCCCTGTTTGATATAATATTCATCCACATCGGACATAACATAAACCACATGCTTAGGATAATCTTTATAGATACATTCCATAAGCTGTCTGCCGATGTTTCTTCCTCTGTATTGAGGCGCTACCAACAAATCACAGACATAGATATAAAAACCAAAATCATCAAGCGAACGGGAATAGCCACAAAGGCTTTCTCCCTCGTACGCCACATAAGTTATAGAATTTTCAAGCGAATTTTTATACTTTTTACAAACATCTTCCGCCCAATAACAAGCCCAGTCTTCGCCTTCACTCTCAAGAAGGCTCATAAGCTTCTTTTCATCAAGCTGTTTGTTATACTTTCTTATTTGCATAATGGATATAGCCCTTTTTTATAATAATTATAATCAAAAGGCTCAGGGCTGTAAAGGGTGAATTGTTGTTTTATTTTTTAGCTCTCCTTAAAAGAGATTTGATAAATCTTCTCATAGTCGCCTGACAAAATGAGAATAAACAAACAAATATTTGTTCGCCCCTTAAACAGAGTGGATAAATTCTATTTTAGCTTTGTTTTTTCTAAATTAATTTCAATTTTGAATAATTGGCGTTGCCCTTTTCGTCTATTATATCTTGATTTGCGTGAACATATTCTATTCTCCCCACAAACATTTCATGAGAGCCGGTCATAATGGAATCCACAACCTTACATTCAATATTTATGGGACAATCTTTCAAAACAGGCGCGTTTACAACTTTACCATCTTCCGTGTTTATATTCATTTTCTTAAATTTATCTACATCTTTTCCGCTTTCTCTTCCAACACACTCATACATATCCTGAACATCTTTTGTTGCAATATTCACCACAAAACATCCCGTCTCTTTAATAATATGATATGAATATCTTGATGGAACAATCCCCACCATAAGCATGGGTGGGTCATAACTGCAATTTCCACAGTACCCCACAACCAATGCGTTATCCCTGCCATTTTTGTCTCTGCAAGATACAATTACTTTGGGCATGGGTTGTAATATGGATTTTTTGTTAGCTGATTTTTTCATTTTTTTTCTCCTAACTTTTTTAATAAAAAAATAGCATAATTAATGACATATGTCAAATACTCTTATATGGTTTTTCTTAAAATATATTGAAGTCTTTAACATTGCCTTTTTAAGTCCCTTTATGAGGACTCTTATATCTTTTTTTAATTAGAAAAATAATCGCCGCCGCTATTAAAAACCCACTCAACCATACTCCGATATTGCCTGATATATACGGAAAAGCCCAATAATGGAAGCTTGGATTGCTTTTGTTTGCAAAATAATAATATATATAGCTTATTTCAGCGGCAGCAAAAGACACTAACGATATATAGCAAACTATGTCATATAATTTGATTTTCCTTTGCCGAACCGCTTTAATAATACTTAATACCACAATAACCATAGCTGCGCTCAGCGCGACCATTCTAAGGACTGCAAGACCAATCTTAATGGCCATTGCATATTGGATTAAGAAAAAAACATTTGATATCCATTCACGCGCAACAAATATCCCCCAAAACAGCATCAATAACCACGGAACAAAACCAATAATATTTTTCATGTTAAATGTCTTAGGTGAAATCATGGCAAACAATAAAGTATTACTTGCGCATAACCATATTATTACACTAAGGGATATAACGGTAACATTCTGATTTATAAAATAACCATTATCAGCTAAATTGAACCCATAAATTACGCCAAACGGCAAAATGGTGATTATGGCGATAAAAAATGTCGCTATTTTTATTATACCGCTATCAACTCGCAGTTTTCGAATGAAAAAATACAAGGAACATACAAAGCTTAACACAAGGGGGAACATCCCGCTGAAAGAAATAGTAAAAATCTGTTCTTTTGCCATAATTCCATATACTATAAAAATGTTGCTAAGAGATATTGCCACTACTGCCGAGAGCAAGAGAGCGTTATAAAAGAAAACAGCTCTCTCTATCCATATTTGTTTTGACGCTTTTTTATATACCTCTCTTAGCCGCTTTGCATTTAGGCTTGCGTAAAATGATGTCATCGACGCCACGATTAAACACATCAAAGATATTAAATTAAAAGCAATAAGATAATAAATAGGATATTGATTAGCCACCATATGCTCGTAAGTTATAAATACGGCAAATAAGACGCTATGAATAATAGTGAACATAAGAATAGTCAAGTTAATATACTCTTTTTTTTGCTTATTCTTCAAATATTTCTGAATTTCTTGCTCTTTATTGTCAACCTTCTCAGGCACTAAGAAAAGACTTTCTTCCACCTTAAATATATTTGCCAAACGCTTTATTTGTAAAGCGTTTGGCGATGACCTATCGCTTTCCCATAGTTTAATCTCGCTAACGGATATCCCCATGAGCTTTCCAAGAGCTGACTGTGTCATTTTGTTGTTTTTGCGTAATGTGGAAATGTACTTTCCCAGTGTCATAAAGCACCTCGCTAAATACAAAAAAAAATTGTTTACATATATTATAATTATATAAAATATATGAGTCAATAGTGGGCTTTGTCGAGAGCTAATGGAAAAAAATCGTAAAAGCAATCTTATTGTATTATAAAATAAAAACCCACAGGGTTATTAATCCGTCATATATGCCGTGTATAATAATTAACGAGAGCGTTGTGCAATTTTTAATTTTTTCACGAAAAATACAAAATAAAGCGCCCAAAAATGCGGTCATAGGCACTTGAATAATATTACCGTTAAAAATGTGGAAAAATCCAAATATAATGGATGAAACAATAATCGCAAGCGCCTTGCTGTTTTTTATTTGCAAAAGTTTTTTAAATATATATCCTCTAAAAATTAGCTCTTCCATTAACGCGATAGCGAAAATTGCATAGGCAAATTCAAAAATAAACTGCCATGCTTTTGTATATTGAGCGCTTCCCACCATATCCTTAAAGCCCAACAAAATGGGAACAACAGTGAATATCAAGGAGATAGTGAAAGCCAAAATAACGCCTATTCCAATTTGCGATAAAATATTATTTTTACTAAATCCCAAATCCTTAATCTTTTCCTTATTTATCCACATCAATATCCCGGGAACCAATAATACAGCCCATTGAGTAACGAACATCAATACCATTCTGACACCAAGTTGAAAGCTCATGAGTAAATGTTGATTGAATAACATCACCCCGTAAAGAGTGATAAAAACACCCGCTACGGCGATAATTAATTCCACTATATTTTTTGTCTTTTGGTTCATTTTTTC
>CAZVHD010000043.1:0-9462 GCA_964626765.1 uncultured Christensenella sp. | reverse complement strand
ACTCAATCATTTAAGGTTGTAAATGACAGATTGGACATGGTAAACAGATGCTTTAGCGAAATGCAAAAGCTATCTTCAGCGGTCACCGACTTAAAAAAAGTTTTGACAAATGTTAAAAACAGAGGAGTTTGGGGCGAGATATCGCTTGATAACCTCTTGGAAGGGATGCTTTATAAAGACCAGTATGTAAAAAGCTGCAATGTTGGAGGAAAGAGCAAGGAAAGAGTGGATTTTGCTATTGTATTGCCAGGCAAAGGAGAGGACAAGGTTTATCTTCCCATAGATGTGAAATTCCCGACAGAGGATTATCAGAGACTTTTAGAGGCAACAGAAAACGGGGATTTACAAAAGTGTTCTGAATGCGTTAAAGCGCTAGAGAAAACTATTAAGGAACAGGCCAAGTCAATAAGCCAAAAGTACATAAATCCTCCTGATACTACTGATTACGCTATTATGTATCTTCCTACGGAAGGTCTTTATGCTGAAGTATTGAGAATAAGCGGACTGGTTGAGGAGCTTCAAAATAAGTTTAGAATTATACCGTCCGGTCCTTCCAATACAGCGGCGCTTTTGAACAGCTTACAAATGGGATTCCGCTCAATGGCAATAAAGAAATCAAGTATAGAAGTCTTTAAGATATTTATGGAGTTCAAAAAGGACTTTGGACTTTTTGTTAAAAACATACAGCAGGTTAAAGAACAACTAGACAGAGCTAATAACACTTTGGACGATGCAACAAAGAGAACCAGTATTATTCAAAAGAAATTAAACAAAGTTGAAGGAATGAATTATCTAGAAAATTCCGAGGAGTAATTTATGAAAGCCAAGCTTGTAAGTTTGATTCTTATTTTAGCATTAGCGATGTCAACTGCGGTAGGACTGAGCGTTGTCTACGAAAATGTTAAAGAGCCGCAAGGTTATTTTGCTGTTTTGAGCGATTTGCATATTAAAGCAGAAAGTTTTTACGACGATGAAGATTCTTTTGAATACTACTCCAATATGGATAAGATGATTCATTTATCCGAGGCTATTGTTAAATCAATTGTGGATGATCTTGTTAAACAAGAAGGGCTGGAGGCTGTTTTTGTGACCGGAGATATGACCGAAGACGGAGATCTAACATCACATCATGCAGCCAGGGATATCCTCAAAAGGCTTGTGGATAACGACATAAAGGTATTTGTCATAAACGGAAACCATGACGGTGTAAGAAATCCAAGTCATATAGGACATATGGCGATGGCCCATGAAATCAAGGAAACTTACTGGGAAATGGGATATAAGGACGCTTTGGTAAGGGATAGTAATTCCTTGAGCTATACGGCTGATATAAATGATAATTTTAGAGTTATAGCAATCGATAATGACGAGTACTACAATACTGAAACAGAAGAAGATAAGCCTGGCATTGACTTAAGGCTTATAGAGTGGGTAAAAACACAAGTCAGACAAGCTGAAGAGGACGGCAAAACACCCCTTGCTATTGCGCATCACCCTTTGCATAACCATTGGGCAGGGGCTATGGGCTCTGTTTTGAAGGGAGTCGGGCATGAGCCTAATGAGAACGCTGCAAATCTAGGAGACGCTCTTGCTGATAATAACTGTAATTATATATTTGTGGGGCATATGCACGGTCAGTCGGTAAGCCAATACATTTCTCAAGAAGGGAATACTTTGTATCAAGTTTTGACCGCAGCAACAGTTTACTTACCTGCGGCATACAGGTATCTTGAATTTTCAGAAAAAACAACAAAGATTTCAACCGCTTATGTAGAAAATTTGAATATGGATTATGTATCTGAATTAAACAGCGGAGAAAGAAGGCAGTTGTTGCAAAACGACTTTCGCTCATATGCAAGACAGCATCTGTCACGAGGTCTGATGCACTCATTAGACCCCGAAAGGATCCTTAATATGATTGGTTTTCCGGATAATATGTCAGCATTAAGAGACCTTTTGGAAGACCTCATGGAAGGCTTTATAAACATGCCCATATATGAAAGCAATGATTATATCAGCTTACAAGAGATTATTGAAATATATGGCGGTCAGGACTTGAGACAGTCAGAATATGAGAATATGATAGAAATTATATCGTTTTTTGTGGAGACAATAAACAAGGGGGATCAGAATGTTAAGATGGACAGCATTGAACTGGAGATATTTGAGCAAGCGATAAAGGCTGTTTTCTATTTTTTAGACCAAAAAAGCTCAGAACTTGAAGAGGTTTATCCTGAAAGCCCCATAATCGATATTGACCTTGAAAAGCTATTTGGCGAGGGAAAATTAGAGCTTTTAGACAGCAATATATTGGCTTTTATGTATGCTTTAATAAGAGAGGACCTTCCTTCAATTCTTGATAACCTTAACTTTAACAACTTAAACAATCTGAGTTTTTTGGACATGGCTTTGCCGATACTTCTCAACGATATATTGGGAAACACGCTAGTTGAGAGTATTTTAGAAGGCGTGGGACAAAGCGATATAGATTTGCAAATGTTCATAAACGATGTGCTTATTGAAAAAGTGCTAATAGATATTCTCCAAAACCCTAATCCAATAGATAACTTTGTTGAAATAAACAGAAAAACGCAAAAGGTTATAGAATAAGGCTGAAAGGACTTTCTTTGATGTCTTTCAGCCTTTTATATAAAAAATAATTAATATTAAACTGACAAAGCTTTTCTGTAAGCGGCTCTTACTGCTTCAAATACTATGCCTACCTTTTGACTGTCGCCGATGTTGTATATTTCAGGCGCGCTTCTTTCTTTTAAGCAGTCATAGAACAGTTGATTGTCACTTACTGAGCCTGTGGCAGTGATAACAATGTCGGCTTTTAATTCTCTGTTTTCATAATCATCTTTTATCTTTTTGAAAGAATCCATGGGGTTTTCTATATTTTCAGGTAGTATTGGCGACCATGTATTATAGGGGTCTGGAACATTCTTATGCTTGTTTTGGCTTATTAAAACTGAATTTTCTTTTATTTGATTGACAATTGCGCAGTTTATGAGTTCCACTCCTCCCCTCTCTAAGTAATGAATGAGATGTCCGCGGTTTGCGGTGCAGACATGGTTCATAATATATTTTTGCATTTCCACAACTTTTACATTCTTTTTGAGCTCATACTTTAGCATATAAGCTATTTCCGCCCCTACAAAACCGCCGCCGATAACAACTATGTCCTGAGCATTTAGAACAAGTTTCTTATCATTTAAGACATCGATTGCTCCTATTACATTTTTACTTTTTATACCATTAATTTTGGGAATAAAAGGCTTGGAACCTGTGGCAAGAAGAATAGTGTCATATCCCTTTTCCTTCAAAGATTTTGCATTGGCTTGAGTGTTAAAAAACTGCTTAAAGTTTTCATTTTCCTTCATTTTCTCAACAGAAGCTGTCAGAAAGTCGAGATAATTCTTTATTTCATACTTGATGATTGGTTGACAGCCGGGTACGATATTTCCGCCTATCTTTTGAGATTTTTCATATAGGTCTACGGAGTGTCCTCTTTGAAGAAGAGCTCTAGAGGCTACTATTCCAGCTGGCCCCGCGCCTACAACCGCTACTTTTTTGGTCTTTATAGCTGTGGGAATTGCTTTTTGGTATTCGTCTTCAAATGCGGTGCGAGGATTTACAGCGCATTGTGGATGTCCGCCTTGCACAAATTCATTTATGCACGCTTCCTGACAACCTATACAGGGAATGATGTTTTCCACCTCGCCCCTGTAAGCTTTATTGCACCAGTCAGGGTCTGCAAGCAAGGGCCTGCCTAACATTATCATATCGCATTTTTTATCTTTTAGAGCTTTTTCGGCGATGTCTGGATAACCCAGTTTTCCCACTCCTACTATCGGAACTTCAAGACCTTTGTTGGAAAGAATGTTGTTATCTGAAAAATATTTCTTTGCTATGCCGCTTAAATCCACATAACACGCAGATGGCATTGAGGCGGGGGGATGGGGCAGCCACCAGTTGTCATAACAGCCCATGTCCACATCAAAAATATCTACGCCGGCTTCGACAAGTTTTCTCATATATTCAAGACATTCTTCGACAGTTCTTTCATTCTTAAATTTCTTAAGTGGGCTTTGGGTATCCATTCGTTTGCCATAGGTAGCATTAAGCGCTAAAGTTAGGTCGATTCTGTACATAATGGGATAGTTTTCGCCCACCCTTCGTCTAATTTCTTTGACCATATCAAGGCCGAAGTTCATCCAATTTGCATACCTTCCAATTTTTCTGCGGTTAAAGGCTGTGTTGCTCATTTGTTCCAATAAGTAACCTTCATGTCCGTGAAGATACACTCCGTCAATATTGCACACCTTTGAGTCTGCGCTGGCTTGCCCTATTTTTTTGATAATTCTTTTACAGGAAGAGTCTTTTAATCTTAAGCAAGGAACATCCTTCATATACCAGTTGGGGTTAATGCTAGAGCTTCTGGGAAAGGTCTTTTGAGTGATTAAACACTGGGGATTTCCCACTCTGCCAAGGCCGGGAGTTAGCTGTATGAAAAGATGGCTGCCATGAGCGTGACACTTTGCTGACAGGTTTCGCCAAGCGGCAAGAACAGTACGGCTGCGGTCTATTCTTGGAAAATAAGTAAGGTCTCCTAGTTCAATAAGAGATTTATCAATTCCAAAAGAGACTGGAATCAGGCCCGTGGTGATAAGTCCTACACCGCCTTTTGCCCTTTCTTCAAAGTAAGCTAACATCTTATCGTTAGGGCGTCCTGTTTCTTCGCACATGCTTATATTACCCATAGGAGCCATAACAAGTCTGTTTTTTATGGTTATATTATTTATTTTTATTGGTGAAAACATTTCTGTATAGGGAAAAAGATTTTTTGTCATTCGAGGAATTTCATATCCTTTTTCCCACCAGTTGCCAAAGCTGTCTGTCATATTTTTTATTTTCTTTTCATAGTCCATTACAGAATCTCCAAGATTAATTTCAAATTACACTCATTTTAGCATAAAGAGAATGTATTATCAATATGCAAAAATATTGTTAATAGCAAAATAAAAAGCTCAATAAATATAGTATTGTGTACCAATTGCAATTGTGGTATCATTAATAATGAAATAGTATAAAAAGGAGAGTAAATTATGTCCAGTAAATATGGTGGTTATACCGGTAAAATATTGAAGGTTGATTTAGGTAAAAAATCTTTTGAGGAGTATCCTTTTACAGATAAGGAAAGGGAACTTTTTTTAGGCGGAAAAATTATGGCCGCAAAAATTATATATGATAATATAAAAGCAAAAATAGAACCTCTTTCTGAGGATAACATGATGGTGGTGACCACTTGTCCTTTAACGGGAACGGGAGTGCCTTCTTCATCTCGATTTAATATATCCTCAATTTCCCCTTTAACAGGGCTTTTGTGTTCGTCAAATTGTGGCGGAAGTTTTGGCTTCAACCTCAAAAGGGCGGGATATGACGGGCTTATTATTGTAGGGAAGGCAAAAGAAAAGACTTATTTGAAGGTTACCGACAAAAAAATAGAGTTTTCTCCTGCTGACGAGATATGGGGCAAAACCACCGGTGAGACGCAAAAGGCACTTGGCGGAAGAGGTGGCAAGATAGTTATAGGTCCTGCCGGAGAAAATCTTGTCAGATACGCATGTATCGTAAGTGAGGAAAGAGCTGCCGGAAGAGGCGGACTGGGCGCAGTTATGGGAAGCAAGAACCTTAAGGCTGTTGTTGCAGAAGGTACTTATACGCCCCAAGCTTTTAACAAAGAAAAATTAAAAAAAATATCAAAAAAATGGGTTAAGAAATTAAAAGAGCATCCTTTTACTGGAGAACAGCTCACAAAACTCGGAACGTCCGGGCTTATTTCCAAGATGAATTTCAAAAAAATACTTGCAACAAAGAACTTTTCCAAGGGACAATTTGAAGGGCACGACAAGATAAACGGAGAATATATGGCAGAAAATCATCTTGTCAAAAACAACGGGTGTATTACCTGCCCCATAAAATGCGGAAGAGTCGTTGAGGTGGACGGAAAACAGGTCAAAGGTCCCGAGCTTGAGACACTGGGTCTTTTGGGCGCCAATCTTATGAACGATGATATAGAATTGATAATAAGGTGGAACTATCTTTTAGACGAGATGGGTATGGATACTATTTCCGCAGCCGGTTCCCTTGCCTTTGCAATGGAGCTTAATGAGAAAGGTCTTTGGAAAAATGGATTGGAGTTTGGAAAAACAGATAACATAGAAAAGACAATTAAAGAAACAGCTTTTAGAAGTTCTGATTTGGGCAATTCTCTTGCTGAGGGAACAAGAGAGATGAGCAAAAGATATGGCGGCGAAGATTTCTGCATAAGCTCAAAAGGTATGGAAATAAGCGCCTACGAACCCCGTAGCGCTGTTGGACAAGGCCTCGGATATGCAATCTCAAACAGAGGCGGATGTCACCTTAATGCCGGATATCTTGTTGTCCTTGAGGGCTTAGGTCTATCCATAGATCAGTACACCCATAAAGGAAAGGCGGCATTGACAGCAACTTTTCAAAACCTCATGGAAGCTGTGAGCGCGGGAGGCAACTGCTTATTTACAACATTTGCCGTGTTCCCAGGATTTCTAATAAGCAAACCTAATGGGCTGATTACAAGAACAGTAAATAAGATTATGCCTTATTTGGGAGGAGTTCTGTATTTGGCATTGAGATATCCATGGATTTTATCTGTGAACCTTCCTTCAATCTTGCCGCATACCGTAGCTTTGAGCGCGGTCACAGGTATGAAATTCAATTTTGGCAAGCTATTAAGAATAGGAGAAAGAGGATATAATCTTGAGAGATTGATGAATAAAAGATTGGGTGTCAGCGCAGATTGTGACACCTTGCCCAAGAGATTAACAGAGGAGCTTCAAGATTCAGACAATCCTAAGTCTAAAGTGCCCTTGGATAAATTGAAAAGAAGATACTATAAAGTTAGAGGGTGGAGCGAAGATGGCTTGCCTACTGAAAAGCTTATTAAGAAACTGGGGATAGAATAGAAAATGGTAACCGTGAAGTTCTTTGGACTCATAAGAATAGATACAGGAGTCTCTGAAATGCAGGCTGAGGGAAATACGATTAAAGAAATTCTCACCGATATCAGTAGAAAAAATCCTGATTTGACGGTAAAAGACCTTAAAAGAAAAATAATATTCCTAAACGGTGTGGATATAACTGAGCTGAAAATTTTCAGAACCAAAGTTGAAAAGGGCGACGAGATAACCATAATGTCTCCTGTATCCGGGGGATAAGATGCTATCGGATGAAAATTTTCGAAAAATAAAAGACAAAATGGTTTTAGTTGTGGGGTGCGGCGGTCTTGGCGGATATGTCGTGGAACACCTTGTTAGAATAGGCGTAGGCAAAATAGTCGTCGCAGATGATGATTGTTTTTGTAAGTCTAATCTCAACCGTCAGCTTATGAGCACTCTACAAAACAATGGTCTCAATAAAGCTAAAGAGGCAAAAAAAAGAGCAGCTATTATTAATGATAGCGTTGAGGTTGCAGCCGTAACAGAAAGAGTGCATAAAGCTAATATAGAAAAGATAGCTTTGGGATGTGATTTGGTATTTGATTGTTGTGACAATATTTCCACAAGGTTAACTTTGGAAGAGTATTGTGAGAAAAATAAAACAGTTCTTATACATGGCGCAATAAATGACCTATGCGGTCAGGTTGCCACAATATATCCCGGGGATAAGACCATATCCAAATTATATGGTGAAAAGGTTTCCAAAAGATTGTCAACTCTCTCATTCGTGCCGGCTATTGTGGCGTCTTTTCAGGTAAGCGAGGGCATAAAGACGCTTTTAGGCTGTAAAAATACACTGAAGGGAAAAGTCATGGTTTTGGATTTGTTAACTAATGACATAAAAATTCTATAATATTTATCAATAAATCTATATTTTTATTTTTATGAAAGGAATATGAAATTTGTTGTAAAGTCTAAAATTCATAATACTGTTTCCCAAGCCCCTTGAGACTATCATATATTTGCCTTCATGTTCATAAAGACCATCATAGTATTTTGGGAAAAAGCCTTGATTAGGCGAGTATATTCCCTTGCCAAAAAGTCTGAATTGGCCTCCGTGCGCATGACCCGAAAAAGTCAATAAAGGTGAGAGCCGCTCGTGACTTAAGTAATCATGCCAGTATTCCGGACGGTGAGCAAGTAAAAACAGGGGCATATTTGCGCTCACCGTATTGAGTCCGAGGATGTTTTCGTTAATAAATTTTCCGCTGTCGCTAAGACCAACTATACCGATATGTTTGCCTTTTATTTTTACTTGCTCAAAAGAATTGTTAATTAGGACAATATTATTTGAGGAAAGAAGAGTATTATAATAAAACAAATTTTCATTTATACTCTCATGATTTCCGTGAACGGCATAAGTTTTAGCAATTTGAGACAGTTCATTAAGAAAACCGTCCAGCTCTTGAATTTCACTTTCAACGGTTATGGAATCTATGATATCTCCTGTCAGAAAAATAAGATCAGGATTTAGCTCTCTTGACTCTTTTAATACTTGGTCTAATTCCACTCCGTTTTTTGGATAGTGCAAATCAGAGATATGAACAACAGTTATTTCCACGCCGTTTTCTTTGGCTGTGATATTCAATTTTTCTATTTGCAAAATTGAGCTTACAATCCCGCCCGTAATAAAAAAGCCTATCAGAAATAGAAAAACGGCTATTATTATAAGTATGATATATTTATTTCTTGTCATTTTTTTATCCTATAATATTTTATTAACTATTGAAGATTATATCAATAAAATATAAAAAAAGACAAGGTATGTTCATAATTTATATAATATGGTAGAATAATAAAAAGGGCAAAAGGTGATATCAGATGAGAGTCTTTGTGGCAATAGACTTTGATTCAAGAACAAAGAGCAAAATTTTGAAGGTTCAAAAAAAGCTGCAAGAGAATGTTCAAAAAGCAAGATTTACGCCAAAGGAGAATTTTCATTTGACTTTGGTTTTTATTGGTCAAACTGACGCTAACGATATAAAGCTGATTATAGACGCTATAGAGAAGATAAACTTCTTACCTTTTGAGATAACTTTTGAAGGTGTGTCCAAATTTGAAAGAGGAAGAAAAAATATATTGTGGATGGGAATAAGGGAAAGCAAAGAGCTTGAAAGAATAAACAAGGAGTTATGGAAAAACATAGTAGGCAAGGGTTTTTCTTTGCAAAAGAGAAAATTTATTCCGCATATCACTTTAGCAAGGGATGTAGCGATGAAAAACGACAATAAATTATATTTCGCTCCCTTTTCATATAGTGTTGATGCCATAAGTCTTATGTATACGGATATGTCAGATTCTCAAGTTACTTATAAAGAGCTCTACAAAATGAATTTTGCTAAATCAAATAATAATACTGATACCAAAAAATAAAAAATAGAAAAAAGCTTAAAAAAAGATTGTTTACAAAAAAGCTGATTAA
>CAZVHD010000042.1:0-10006 GCA_964626765.1 uncultured Christensenella sp. | reverse complement strand
AACAGAACAATTTGAGTTGATAAATATATAATTAGCGAATACCTTCCCGCCACAGTAAATAATTTATTCCATTTGCCATCCAAAGAGGGCATTAAAGACTTTTTATCACCATATAAAAACTGTGTGAGTCCTGCTCCAAAAAAGAAAAAGCTTATATACGGAAAGAGAGGAAAATAATCAGCTGTCTGCCAATCTCTGGTATAAAAAAACAATCCCATAATTTCATTGTCATAAGATACATACATGTTTTGAAACTCCGTTGCGTAAAGGCTGGCGTTGTACTCTGTATGAACCCAAAATAATACGGCGCTTATTGCAAGACACAAAAAAGAAAATATAATCTTATATAAATCTTTGGATATTTCTTTTTTACTTATTATCTTTACCGCTTTAAAGATTCCTTCTGCGACAAGACTAAATAACGCGTAAATTATTATTATTGTCGCAAGACAATGAAGAACTCCAAAAAGAATAAAATAATCTCCACCCGAATAATGACTAAATAGATATGTGAATACCGAAAGAGCCACCGCTAAAAGCCCAAGTTTCATACCTCTTAACAGATTATTTTTAGAAAAAGCCGTACAAAGCCCGGATACCGTAAAAAAGATAAATAAAAAGACAGGCCGCCAAAACAGCCTCAAGTCGGAATATAAATAATCCCAGCCAAACTCTCCTAGCAGGCTTAACCATTCAACGCCGGAATTTCTCCAAACGGGATTAAATAAAGTGAAGTCTACCATAAGATGGTCCCAAACCACCATTATTATGGCAAACCCTCTGAAAAAGTCCAATTCCCACATTCTGGACCTTTTTGCTTTTTTACTTCTCATCATAATCCTTGTATTCTATACGGTCAATTCTGGCATGATTGTTTTCAAGACGATAAATTTCAAATCGGTCGGGGTATTCGTGAATAAGAGTGTTTTCCTCCAATGCCGAATAATATATCTGCGGCCTTATGTCATTTGGAGGTGGCGCTGGATGTCCCTGTTGTAAGGCTTCTCTTTCGGTTTTAGGCGAGCGAAGTTCGTCTTTTTTTTGTGTCTTTTCTTTTTTCCATAAAGGCTCTTTGAATCCTTTGAAAACAGATTTTGCAGGCTTAAGAACAAGATTTCTCACGGTTATTATGATACTGCAAACCAAACTCGCCGCAAGACCTGCGACATAGAGCTGTCCCTCCAGCGTCCAGTCCAAGGGATTAAATTCCAAAAATAAATACAGCATAAGCCCCATAAAAGAATATAAAAAGGGTACCCACAACCCGAAAAAAACCAGTAGATTTGCAACAATCCTGATAATCAGCTCCAGAAACAAAGCAAGCAATTTTATTGCCGAGCCCAAAAACAGCCCTACTACGCATCCTGATTTTTTACCCAAAATATATCACCTTTATATGCTATCGCATCCCATGTATTTTTTCAATTCTTCTGGTACCGTCACCGAACCATCCTTGTTCTGATAATTTTCCAATATGGCTGCGACCGTTCTTCCCACAGCAAGTCCGCTTCCGTTAAGGGTATGAGCGTACCTGTTCTTTCCTTTTTCATCTTTGAACTTTATATTGGCCCTTCTTGCTTGAAAATCTATAAAATTAGAACAGGACGATATCTCAACATATCTTCCATAGGAGGGCATGTATACTTCCAAATCATATGTCTTTGCCGAAGAAAAGCCCACATCGGCAGAACAAAGATTGACAACCCTATAAGGCAGCTTAAGCTTTTGCAATATCCTCTCGGCATCCAAAGTCAATTTTTCCAACTCCTCAAAACTATTGTCGGGATGACAAAACTTGACAAGCTCCACCTTGTTAAACTGGTGTTGTCTTATGAGTCCCCTTGTATCTCTTCCCGCGCTTCCTGCTTCGGAGCGGAAACACGCCGAATACGCGCAGTACTTTATGGGAAGCTCAGCTTGTCTTAAAATTTCGTTTCTATGCAGATTTGTTACAGGCACTTCAGCGGTGGGGATCATAAAATAATCAGTCCCCTTCAAAGAAAAAGACCCATCTTCAAACTTGGGAAGCTGCCCCGTTCCCGTCATACTGTCCCTGTTGACAATAAAGGGAGGAAGAACCTCGCTATAACCGTTTTCTGTATGCGTGTCAAGCATGAAGTTTATAAGCGCCCTTTCAAGCCTTGCGCCCTTTCCATGATAAACCGTAAATCTAGCGCCTGTTATTTTTGCAGCTTGAGAAAAATTCAATATCTTTTTGTTTTCACCTATCTCCCAATGAGCTTTTATGTCAAAATCAAAATCTCTTGGCTGTGACCATTTTCTTATCTCTACATTACAGCTATCGTCCTTTCCATAGGGCACGCTATCGTCAAGAATATTGGGAATATTATATAAATATTGGGTTATTTTGTCTTCTATTTGCGATAATTGGCTATCCAAATCCTTGATTTGGGCTACCTTTTCTCTCATTTCTTTTATGAGCTCATCTGCGTTTTGTTTTTGCTTTTTCATCAAGGCTATTTGCGAAGAAACTTTGTTCTTTTGGGCTTTCAACCCTTCCGATTGTTGTATTACTTGCCTTCTTTGAAATGAAAGTTCCTTGAGGTCGGAAATGTCGATATCCGAGTTTCTCATTTTCAATTTTTTTTGAATATACTCTATGTTGTCCGCCACAAACCTTAAATCTAACATACACACCTCTTAACAATAATTATTGACTGATATTTTTTAGTTTACAATAAATATAAAAAGAAATCAATAAAAGTAAGCTCTTAATAATTATAATACAAAATAAAAAGTTAAACTTTCATTAATAAAAAAACGCTTTTTTCTAAATCAAAAAAGCGTTTTATGTTTGTAACTTAAAAAATCTTTTTAAGGTTATATTGACTTAAAATATTTTTTCTACAATCTTCTTTGTCATCTCCTCTGTTCCCAAAGGTTTTGATTGGTTGTCCAGTATATCAACTGTCCGATATCCCTCTTCAAGCGTATCATAAACAGCCCTTTCAATGTCCTCTGCCTCACGGGGCAGATTAAATGAATATCTGAACATCATTGCTACTGATAATATAGTTGCTATGGGATTGGCAATGCCTTTTCCTGCAATATCTGGCGCCGAACCATGAATGGGCTCGTACATTCCTCTGCCGCTTTCTCCCAAAGACGCCGAGGGCAAAAGCCCTATTGACCCTGTAATCTGAGACGCTTCGTCCGAAAGTATGTCGCCAAACATATTGGCTGTAACTACCACATCAAACTGAGAGGGATTTTTTATAAGTTGCATAGCCGCGTTGTCAACAAGCATATCCTTGACCTTAATTTCGGGATATTCTTTGTTCAATCCGTGAACGACTTCCCGCCACAGCCTTGAGCTTTCCAACACATTCGCCTTGTCTATGCTTATGATTTCTTTTTTTCTTTGCATAGCTATTTCATAGGCCTTTCTTGCTATTCTTTCAATCTCCTCTACGCTATAACTCATCGTGTCATATGCAATCTGCCCAAACTCGCCATCTTTTCTGCCTCTTTCACCATAATAAATTCCGCCGGTGAGTTCTCTTAGAATTATCATATCAAATCCCTTTTCGGCAACTTCCTTTTTTAACGGACAGGCGTCTTTTAGAATACCAATCAGCTTTGCCGGTCTTATATTGGCAAAAAGACCAAGCTCTTTTCTTATTCCTAAAAGGGCTCTTTCGGGTCTTAAATCTCCGGGAAGGGTATCCCATTTCTCGCCCCCTACTGCTCCAAGCAAAACGCTGTCACTAAGGAGACATTTCTTTAGCTGCTCTTCGGGAAGGGGATGCCCGTATTTATCAATGGCTACTCCGCCAGCGCATACATATTCATAATTTATTTTATGATTATATTTCTTTTTGATTGCGTCCAAAACTTTTAGGGCGGAGTTTATTATTTCCACTCCTATTCCATCTCCGTGAATTACCGCCAGTTTTATATCCATTACATACCCTCCTTCAAAGCCTTCAAAAGTCCGCCTTTGTTGATTATATTCTGCAAAAACTCCGGAAAAGGAGGAAATTCACCTTTAACGCCTTTTGTAATATTGTTTATTATACCCTCTACAAAATCTACTTCTAAAAAGTCGCCTTCGTCAATCTCGCCGTCATATTCTATTATTGCAAGTCCTGTGTTTATAGAATTTCTATAAAAAATTCTTGCAAAACTCTTTGCAATAACACAGGCTATGCCGGACGCCTTTATGGCTATGGGCGCGTGCTCTCTTGACGAGCCGCAACCGAAATTGGCTCCGCCCACCATTATGTCCCCTTCTTCAACTCTGTCCACAAATGTTTTGTCAATATCAACCATACAATGAGCGGCAAGCTCTTTGGGGTCTGAAGTGTTGAGATATCTTGCGGGGATTATTACATCGGTATCTATGTTATCTCCGTACTTTATTACTTTTCCTTTTATTTTCATAGTTTGCTCCTTTATTCTTATATTTGAGATGGTTTAGAAATCTTTCCGGTTATTGCTGACGCCGCTGCCACAGCAGGGCTTGCAAGATAAACTTCACTTTGGGGATGTCCCATTCTGCCTACAAAATTTCTGTTGGTTGTGGCAACGCATCTTTCGCCTTTTGCAAGTATGCCCATATGCCCGCCAAGACAAGGTCCGCATGTGGGAGTGGATACAACACAGCCAGCGTCAATAAATTCCTTGACCATTCCCGCTTCCATAATATCAAGATAAATCTTCTGTGTGGACGGTATAATAAGTACTCTTACATTCTTATTTACTTTTTTGCCCTTCAAAATCTTTGCAGCAATCTCAAAATCCGAATATCTGCCATTTGTGCACGAACCGATAACCACTTGGTCAATTTTTATGTCGCCTATCTTGTCAAAGGTCTTTGTGTTTGATGGCAAATGCGGAAACGCTACCGTGGGTGTTATCTTTGACAAATCAATATCAATGACCCTTTCATATTCGGCGTCTTCATCGGCCTCAAGAACAACAGGCAGTCTTTGAGAGTGAGCCTTTACATATTCCATTGTCTTTTCATCAACGGGAAAGATACCATTCTTTCCGCCGGCT
This sequence comes from uncultured Christensenella sp., assembly GCA_964626765.1. GTDB lineage: Bacteria > Bacillota > Clostridia > Christensenellales > DTU072 > DTU072. Next base: position 4,984 of record CAZVHD010000042.1, on the reverse strand, counting down.
TCTATCGCCATATTGCAAATAGTAAATCTATCGTCCATAGACAGGTTTTTTACGCCCTCGCCTGCAAACTCCATTGATTTATAGAGAGCTCCGTCAACGCCTATCATACCGATTATATGAAGTATGACATCTTTTCCGCTTGCATCGCCTGTCAACTCGCCAAAAAGGTTGAACTTAATTGCGCTAGGCACTTTGAACCATGCCTTGCCATAAGCCATTCCGGCGGCCATATCGGTTGAGCCCACGCCTGTGGAAAAAGCTCCCAAAGCGCCATAAGTACATGTATGGCTGTCGGCTCCAATTACTAAGTCACCGCTTATAACGAGCCCTTTTTCGGGAAGCAAAGAGTGTTCAACTCCCATTTGTCCCACATCAAAAAAGTTCTCAATATCGTATTTGTTAGCAAATTCTCTAACAACTTTGACCTGTTCGGCGGACTTTATGTCCTTGTTGGGTGTAAAGTGGTCCATTACCAGAGATATCTTTTTTGTATCAAAAACCGTATTCAGTCCGGCTTTTTCAAACTCTTTTATTGCCACGGGGCTAGTCACGTCATTTCCCAGCACCATATCCAAATTTGCCATAATAAGTTGGCCATTTTTTACTTCTTTCTTGCCACAATGCGCCGCAAGAATTTTTTCTGTCATTGTCATTCCCATCTAGTTCACCTCTTTTTTATATAATATATACTCAATAGAATCAACCAAAGCTTTCCAGCTGGCCTCTATTATGTCCGTGCTGACTCCTACCGTTGTCCAAACATCCTTTCCGTCACTTGACTCAATCAAAACCCTGACTTTTGCAGCAGTTGCCTGCTCGCCTGCAAGAACTCTAACTTTATAGTCAGTAAGATGCACCTTCTTAAGCTGTGGATAAAAAACACAAAGCGCCTTTCTTAAAGCAAGGTCCAAAGCGTGTACGGGACCGTTGCCAAGGGAGGCGACCGTTTCTTTTTTTCCGTCAACTTCTATCTTCAGCATTGCATGGGCGTTCATTTCTCCGTCAGGACAAGGAAATTCTCCGCCGGTCTTATACATATGAAGTTTGAAATGGGGTTTATACTTACCAAGTATATTTCTCACCACCAATTCAAAACTGGCGTCCGACGACTCAAACTGATATCCTTCATGCTCCAGTTTCTTGATTTCATCAACTATTTCCGCTGTTTTGGGAGATTTTTTTGTGAGCTCAGGGAACATTCCCGAAAGTTTTGCAAGAACTGTTGTTCTGCCCGAAACTTCGCTCATCAAAAATCTTCTCTTATTTCCCACCTTTTCGGGAGGTATGTGTTCAAAGGAATAAGAGCATTTATTGACCCCGTCTATGTGCATGCCGCCTTTATGCGCAAAAGCGCTTGAGCCCACATAAGGCTTATTGGCTGGCATTATCATATTGGAGATTTCATAAATTTTTATGACCGTTTCCGAAAGGTTTGTCAAATTCCCTTCTATGCATTGGTATTTTTTCTTCAGTTGCAGATTGGGAATTATTACGCTCAAATCGGCATTGCCGCATCTTTCTCCAACGCCGATAAAAGTTCCCTGTATGTGGGTCACTCCGGCTTCAACCGAAAGCATGCTGCTAGCGATTGCGCAACCTATATCGTTGTGACAGTGTATGCCAAGTTTTCTTCCGGGCAACCTGTCCGCCACCGTCTTTGTTATCTTATAAATCTCATCGGGAAAACATCCCCCGTTTGTATCGCAAAGACAAAGTGTGTCGGCGCCGGCTCTGTCAGCCTCTTCCAAAACTTTAATTGCGTATTCCGGATTTGCCTTGTATCCGTCATAAAAGTGCTCTGCGTCAAAGACAACTTCCTTTCCTTTATCCTTGAAAAATTTCAGGGTGTCATAAACCAATTCCAAATTTTCATCCAAAGTGGCCTTCAATATTTCTGTTATATGAAGGTCCCAGCTTTTACCGAATATAGCCACAGCTTTTGTTCCGGCGTCCAAAAGTGAAATTACATTTTTATCATCCTGAACCTTGATATTTTTGCGTCTTGTGCTCCCAAAAGCGCACAAAGTGGCGTTTTTTAAGCTTATATTCTTGGCCTGTTCAAAAACCTCTATGTCCTTGGGATTAGAGCCGGGGTTTCCCGCCTCTATGTACTTTATGCCAAATTTATCAAGAGCTTTTATGATATTGAGCTTGTCCTGAACGGAAAAGGAAATTCCTTCGCTCTGCGCCCCGTCTCTTAAGGTGCTGTCAAATATCTCCAGCTTTTTCATCTTTTCACCTCTTATATTAATTTATTCATTCCGTTTATATAGGCAAGAAGACTAGCTTCAATAATGTCTGTTGAAAGCCCTCTGCCAGTCACAATCTCATCGCCACTCTTTATTCTTACGACAACTTCGCCCAAAGCGTCCTTGCCTTCGGATATGGAATGTATGGCGTAGTCCTCCAAAGAATGTTCGGGCGCTTTTATAATCTTATCAATAGCTTTATAAGCAGCGTCAATCGGTCCGTCACCGATAGAAACCTCTTCATAGACTTTTTTACCGTCACTCAGCCTAACCACAGCATTTGTTGTGATATAATTTCCACTGTTTGCGGTGAACCTGTCAAGCTTATAGCCTTTTGAGAGCATATCCTTTTCCTTGTGACCTACAAGCGCTTCAAGGTCAAGGTCATTTATGGATTTCTTTTTGTCGGCAAGAGCCTTGAACCTTTCAAAGAACTTTTCCATTTCCTCTTTGGTTATCTCATAACCCAATTCTTTGAGCCTTTTTTCTATGGCGTGTTTGCCGCTATGTTTTCCAAATACCATATTGTTTTTGGGCCAGCCTATTGCCTGCGGAGTCATTATCTCATAGGTCTCCCTATTCGCCATAACACCATGTTGGTGTATTCCCGCCTCGTGCGCAAATGCGTTTGCTCCCACAATAGCTTTATTTATGGGCGGCATAAGACCCAACACATTATATACAAGTTTACTGGTTCTATAAATCTGAGAAGTGTCCACTCTTGTATTGCCCTTATACACATTTTTTCTTGTATTAAGGGCCATAACAACTTCTTCAAGAGCGGCGTTGCCCGCTCTTTCCCCAAGGCCGTTAATAGTGCACTCCACTTGGGTTGCGCCGGCTCTTACAGCAGCAAGAGAGTTTGCAACCGCCATTCCCAAATCATTATGACAATGAACGGATATATCCACCTTATCTATATTGGTTACATTATCTTTAAGGTACTTTATAAGTTCATGCATCTCATATGGGGTGGTGTAGCCTACGGTATCGGGTATATTAATAACAGTCGCGCCCGCCTTGATTGCAGTATGAACTGCCTTTACTAAAAATTCTTTATCGCTTCTTGTTGCGTCCTCTGCTGAAAACTCAATATCTGAGATAAAGCCTTTTGCATATCCTACCATTTCTTTTATTCTGTCAAGAACTTGTTCCTCTGTCATCTTCAGCTTGTATTGCATATGAATGGGAGATGTCGCAATAAAAGTATGAATTCTTGGACTTACGGCTCCCTTAAGGGCTTCATAAGCGCACTCAATATCCTTTTTCACGGCTCTTGCAAGGCTTGCAACCGAACTATTTTTTACGGTATTTGCAATCTTTTGAACCGCTTCAAAGTCACCTTTGGAAACAACAGCGAATCCGGCTTCCATAACATCAACTTTGAGTTTTTCAAGAGCCAATGCCACCTCGATTTTTTCGTCCAAATGCATACTGCAGCTTGGAGCCTGTTCCCCGTCTCTTAAAGTGGTGTCAAATATCTTTATATTTTTCATCTTTTCCTCCATTATATAAACGATGCGCCGGTATCTGCGCTGCCCACGATTTCAGAATACCTCTTAAGATATCCTTTTATATTTGGCTTAGCTTTTAAGGGCATGGTCTGTCTTCTTTTTTCCAAATCCTCATCGGATACTTCAAGCTGAATTGAATAGTTACTTATGTCTATTTTTATTTTATCGCCTTCTTTTATGTATGCTATGTTACCGCCCACTCTGGCTTCAGGAGATATATGCCCTATGGCTGCTCCCCTTGTTGCGCCTGAAAATCTTCCGTCTGTTATTAGCGCAACATCGGCGTCCAGCCCCATGCCGGCTATTGCCGATGTGGGAGAGAGCATTTCTCTCATCCCCGGGCCACCCGAAGGCCCCTCATATCTTATGACAACAACATCGCCTTTTTGAATCTTTGCTTGATAGATAGCCTCCGTTGCCTCTTCTTCGCTTTCAAAAACCCGAGCTCTACCGGTAAATTGAAGCATTCCTTCTTTGACTGCGCTTCTTTTTACTACCGATCCGTTGGGAGCGAGATTTCCAAATAGTATAGCCAGCCCGCCGGTCTGAGAATAAGGTCTTTCTATCGGTCTTATAACTTCATTGTTTTTTATTCTAGCTGTTGAAATATTATCACCCACCGATTTTGTTGTTACTGTCAATAAGGACTTATCAATAAGGTCTTTCTTTGAAAGCTCCGCCATTACAGCCTGTATGCCGCCAGCGTGATGTAAATCCTGTATATGATGACTTCCGGCAGGGGCAAGTTTGCAAAGGTTGGGGGTCTGGCGGCTTATGTCGTTTATTATCTGAAGTTCAAAAGGCGCCTCAGCCTCCCTTGCTATGGCAGCAAGGTGCAAAACAGTATTTGTGGAACATCCCAAAGCCATATCCACCGTAAGCGCGTTTTTGATTGATTCTTTGTTTATAATATCCCTTGCTTTTATGTCCTTTTTGACAAGCTCCATTATCATTTCACCACTTTCTTTTGCAAGTCTTATTCTTTGTGAATAAACAGCAGGTGTGGTTCCGTTTTCCGGAAGGGCTATGCCAATAGCTTCGCTAAGGCCATTTATGGAATTTGCAGTGAACATTACCGAACAGGACCCCCAAGTGGGACAAGCCGCGTTTTCTATCCCACAAAGTCTTTCAGAGCTTATTCTAACGGCTTTTACTTCGCCTACGCCCTCAAAAACACTGTTGAGGGCAAGATACTTGCCGCTTTCCTCAGCTACCCAAAAC
>CAZVHD010000041.1:6779-10011 GCA_964626765.1 uncultured Christensenella sp. | reverse complement strand
CCACAGAGCGTGTATCCAATCTTGAAACAATAGAAGATTTTGCTTTTAGAAATGCAATTGAGTTAACTGAGATTTCTATCGGCAATTATGTGGAACATATTGGAAGAGGTGTCTTTAACGGTTGTCTTTCTTTGGAAAAGATTATGATAAATGAAAGTTCAAATACCGACAACAACTATTTCATAGTAAAAGACGGAGTGCTTTTCCAAAAAAATATGGATTTGATTGACCAACAGGACAATTTTGGAACAATACTTCATACCTATCCCGCAGGCAGAATTGACGATGTCTATGAACTGCCCATATATGGCAACGATGGTGTGACACATATTTTGGAGTATGCTTTTTATTACAGCAATGTTACTGCGATAAAAGTGCCATTTACTATTGAGAGCATAGAACGGAATGCATTTATAATTCCACAACTTGTTTATATAGAATTTGATTCTGAAATTCCCATTCAGACATATAACAGACTGTTCCCCGTTTATGACCCCGAAAAAGTCATAATTGACGAAGGCGATGATTCGGACTATTCCACATTTGGCTTCCCGCAGGATGTGGAGGTTAGTCACAGTGACGAAATAAACACTACTTATTTATTAGGTATCGTAGAAAACGGAGAAGGCGACAAATTTGTTTACCGCAATGACGAAAGAGGGGTATACATTGTAGCGGGTGAAAGGGCAAAAGCTAGTTTATCAGTACCCTATGAGGTTGAAATAGACTCTCAGACCTATGACATAACAGCTCTTGAAAGTTATTCCTTCAGAGGAAATCTCCTTAAAGAATTGACAATACCTTATACAATAGAAAATATCAACGAATATGCTCTTTATTATTGTACTGATTTAAGAAGATTAACTTCACACAGCGACTTGCCTCCTGCTTTGGAATATTCATCGGAACTGGAAGAGGAGGATGAGCTTCTCAGCTTTAGTCCTGATACATTTATAGAAAACCTTTTGATTTTTGTACCTGACGGACAACAATCAGAATATGTCATTGAATGGCCCACGCATATTGATTACATCATTGCAATAGGCTCATATCCCCAGGTTACATTTGAAACAAACGGAGGTTCGCAGGCAGTGGTCATAGACCCCGATACAGGCGACGAGATTGATATAACAGAAAGAGATGACATTCCTCATAGACCCAGAACACAAAGAACGGGATATGACTTTGAGGGTTGGTATGAAGATGAAGATTTTGAAGGCGATAAGGTATCATTCCCTTATGAGAAATATAGGAACATAATATTTTATGCAAAATGGACTGTTCAGACTTTTGAAATAGACTATTTTCTATCAGGCGGAACATTTGAGGAGACACCAGAAACTACTGTTAGCTATGGTCAATTCTATGTATTAACCGTTCCTACCAGACCAGGATACAATTTTATGGGCTGGTTTGATGTTGACGACCGCCAGTTTACCGACGGAGAAGGAACAGGACTTGGAGTTGGTTCGGCTGAACATGAGGCAAACGGAACATGGGGCATTATTCAGGATGAATTTGAATTAATAGCTCATTGGGAGCCGGCGGAGTATACGGTTACTTATGACCCCAATGGCGGAGAGGTTACAGACGAATTTGGCGAGCCCGTAAATCAAAAGACCGTATCATACAATTCAAACTTTACGCTTGATGTGCCTGAAAGAGAAGGTTATGACTTTACCGGATGGAGAGACACCGACAATTCGCCGATAACAGGAAGCATGGGCAACAGTATCGCAGTATGGTCATTTATAGAGGACAAGACAGTGACTGCCCGTTGGAAAGCGCTAACTTATACGGTCAGGTTTGACGACGGTTTTGAAGGTTATTATGAAGATATGACGGTAACATACGGAAGCGATTTTGAATTCCCTGTTCCGGAAAGAGAAGATTCAGTATTCTTCGGTTGGTACGATGGCCCCGAAGGAACAGGAACACAATACACCAATCAATTTGGCGACAGCGTAAGAAATTGGGACAAGACCCATGAGTCAGGCGGACACATAGTTATGTATGCTCAGTGGCCAATTGATATATCAAGTGTTGCTGATTTTGATACCATAAGAGAAAACCCCGAAGGCAGTTATATTCTTACAAATGACATAGTCATCAATATTCCTTGGGAGCCCATTGGTATCGATGACAACGCTCCGTTTACCGGAATACTTGACGGAAACGGATATGCAATAACCAATCTTCAGATAAATGACCAGTTTGAGGGTTATTTGGGAGTCATAGGTTATAACAAGGGCATAGTCAGAAATCTCAATGTCGGATTAGTATATGAGCAATTGCCTGATGACGGCGGTGAAGCCCCCAATTATGACGGAAGAGCCGAATTTAGTATCTTTGGCGACAGAGAGCTTTATGTAGGCGGCGTAGCAGGCTATAACGAGGGCGATATACAAAACTGCGAAATAGCCATTGAAATAAATGTCGTACTTAACGCTGAAGATACAGATATGTATGTGGGTGGTGTCGCTGGATATAATAGCGGTATGATTGAAGATACCGAGATTACCGTACAGATAGATGCCGAGTATGACTATGATGTAACAGAAGAAGGCGAAAGATATATCGGCTCAATAGCCGGATATCATGAGACCGAAGGTGAAATAGCGGGATGCTACTATAATAGGATAGTAGAATCTCCCGATCTTTCACCTATGGCGTGTGGAAATGAGGATGACTCCGAAACATTCGGAAGTTATGAGGCAACGGGAACCTCAAGTTCGCCGTCCTTTTGGTAAAAAAGCCCCATAAAAAACAATTTCTACATATATGAAATCAATTCTATGTGATTTTAGTTTACATCGGCTCTTTATTATGGTATATTGATTTGTGTGCCTATGCAGGGTAAGGATTCGCTCCTAAAGAATTTTACATTGCATATGGTGAATATAATAATTTAATTAGGAGGTTGGATAATGGAAAATCTGACAAAGCAGGCTGAAGAGAAAGCCGCTGAAGAAGCAAAGGAGCAAACCGAGCAAAAGAAGGTTGACGAAAAAGAAAAGGCTGAAGAGACCTCAAAAGCCCCAAAAGCAGAAAAAGAGGGCGAGAAAGCTCAACCAGAAACTGAAGAGCCCAAAGCCGAAGAGGCTAAGGAAGAAACTGAAGAGCCTAAAGCCGAAAAGGTTGAAGAACCAAAAGCCGAAAAGGTTGAAGAACCGAAACCCGAAAAGGTTGAAGAACCGAAACCCGAAAAGGTTGAGGAAGTAAAAGAAGAGCC
>CAZVHD010000041.1:0-6679 GCA_964626765.1 uncultured Christensenella sp. | reverse complement strand
CCGAAAAGGTTGAAGAACCGAAACCCGAAAAGGTTGAGGAAGTAAAAGAAGAGCCCAAGGCGGAAAAAGATGTTGAAGCTGAAGCAAGAGAAGATGCTGCAGAAGCTGCATACAAGAAAGCAAAGCAAGCAGAACAAACACAAGAGGTAAAAGAGGCAGAGGTCATTATACCAAAGGAGAATAAAAAGACTCCGGTTATTGATAAATTTAAGAGAGACGAAAACGATACAGGTTCGCCGGAAGTTCAAATAGCTTTGCTTACCAATAGGATTACTCATCTCAATGAGCACCTATTAATTCATAAAAAGGACCACCATTCAAGAAGAGGTCTTTTGAAAATGATAGGAAAGAGAAGAAGACTGTTGAAATATCTCAAATCAAAGGATATTGAAAGATACAGAACACTTATAGCTCAATTAGGTTTGAGAAAGTAACTAATATATTAAAAAGACAAAACGGGGTTGTTTATCAACCCCATTTTATTATATATATGAGAATTTGTATCATTTATAGTATCTCATATATATTAAATTATTATATTAAGGTAATAATAAAAAGAAAATATAAAGAAAACAGCTTACAGGAGAGTAAGCTCTAGGAGGATTTTAATGAAAGAAAGCAAATTGTACTCTATGAAAATAGGTGACAAAGAAGTAACAGTTGAAATAGGCGGTTACTGCTCGCATTCAAACGGACAGTGTTTGATTAGATGTGGCGACACCGTAGTTTTGACAAATGCGACTATGGCAAAAGAACCCAGAGAAGGAATTGACTATTTCCCCTTGGGAGTTGATTATGAGGAAAAAATGTACGCCGTAGGAAAGATTCCTGGCGGATTCAAAAAAAGAGAAGGCCGTCCAAGCGACAAGGCGATAATCACATGCCGTCTTATTGACAGACCCATAAGACCTCTTTTTCCCAAAGGCTTTTACAATGATGTATCAGTTGTGGCAACAGTTTTGTCTGTGGACATAGACACCCCTCCCGAAGCTCTAGCCATGATTGGTTCAAGCATAGCTTTGACTATATCTGATATTCCATTTAACGGTCCTACTGGCAGCGTTGTCGTAGGTTATGTAGACGGTGAATATGTTATCAATCCCAATAGTGAGCAAAGAGAACAATCATCATTGAACCTTACCTTATCCGGTACAAAGGACGCTATTATGATGGTTGAAGCGGGAGCAAATGAGCTGGACGAGGAAAAGGTTTTGAAAGGCATACTTTTCGGACACGAAGAAATAAAAAGAATTGTTTCATTCATAGAGGACATTCAAAAGGAAGTCGGAAAAGAAAAGGCTCAAATAGAAATCAAACTTCCCACCGAGGAAATCAAAAAGGCGGTTCAGGAATATTCCAAAGAAAAGATAGCGTCTATCTACCAAACATTTGATAGAACCGAAAGAGAAGAGAATGAAGATAGAGTTACAAAAGAAATTATGGAATATTTTTCTGAGATTTATCCTGACGATATGAACTTTGTTGGCGATGTTATTTATTCTATGAAAAAAGACTTTGTCAGAAAGAGAATAATAAACGAAGGTGTCAGACCCGATGGAAGAACTCTTACAGACATCAGAGATATTTGGTGTGAGGTTGGTATTTTGCCCAGAGTTCATGGAAGCGCAGTATTCACAAGAGGGCAGACTCAGGCGCTCACAACAACAACTTTGGGAACCATATCAGAGGTTCAGAAGCTTGAAGGTATTGATGATGAATTTTTCAAAAGATATATGCACCACTACAACTTCCCCCCTTATTCAGTAGGCGAGGCAAGACCTATGAGAAATCCGGGCAGAAGAGAAATAGGACATGGCGCTTTGGCAGAAAGAGCGTTGGAACCGGTTTTACCCACGGAAGAATTCTTCCCTTACGCAATAAGAACGGTATCCGAGATACTCTCAAGCAACGGTTCAACATCACAAGCTAGCGTATGTGGTTCATCTTTATCGCTTATGGATGCGGGCGTACCCATAAAAGCTCCTGTTGCAGGCATAGCAATGGGACTCATAAAGGACGAAGAGTCTCAAAATATTGCAATTATGAGCGATATACAAGGACTTGAAGATTTTTATGGCGATATGGATTTCAAGGTTGCAGGAACAAGCGAAGGCATCACAGCTATACAAATGGATATCAAAATAAAAGGTATAAACGAAGAAATTCTCACAAAAGCTCTTGAACAAGCAAGGATTGGAAGAATCTATATTCTTAACAAGATGCTTGAAGCTTTAGATAGCCCCAGAAAGGACCTCAACAAGTACGCTCCCAAGATTATAAGTTTCTTAATCAACCCCGAAAAAATAAAAGATGTTATCGGCAGCGGCGGCAAGGTTATCAATAAGATTATTGAAGAAACCGGCGTAAAGATTGACATTAACGACGAGGGTCAGGTATTCATTGCCTCATGTGATGTTAAGGGCGCTGATAAAGCAAAAGATATGATTATGGCAATAGTAAAAGAGCCCGAGGCGGGGGAAATATATGAAGGAAAGGTCGTAAGAATTATGCAATTCGGCGCATTTGTCGAACTTACGCCTACAAAAGACGGAATGATTCATATCTCAAAACTTGCAAATAGAAAAGTTAACAAAGTTGAAGATGTCGTAAACATTAATGATATCGTAAAAGTTGAAGTCATAAAAGTAGACGAAAAAGGCAGAATAGACCTTAAACTTTTAGAAAAGTTAAATGGTTAACAGATTAAAACTATAATCACAATCAAAAATAATTTATTAAAATAACCGTTAAGCCCGCTTTTTTTGAAAAAAGCGGGCTATTTAATGCATTTATTTCTTTAGACTTTTCATAGCTTGCTGAACTTTGTCACTCTGTATAAGAAACATAGAGCCGGCTGTTCCCATTAACAACCCAATTATAAAACCACTTCTCATAATAAACCTCCCTTATAAGTATGTGTATAAGAGAGGCATGATATCTTTAGAAAAATATGTTAATTATTTATTGTAATTTCCGTCTTTAGGTATGAAACCTTCAAAGATGATGTTGTCGACACCGCTTTCTTTTGCTTTCTTAATGTCATCTTCAGACTTTACAGTCCAGCTGAGAAGTTTCATTTCCTTTTTCTTAATAACTTCGTCAATAGATTTTGAAGGAAGGCTTTTTATATTAAAGGCTAAAAAGTCAACCTTATTTTTTTCCACAACTTTATTAATAACTCTGTCATATATTTTATCTGCAATAGGGTTGCCGAAATGAGTTGCAAGATAACCGTTCAGAAATTCAGGAGCGTTCTCGCTAAACCATTTTATGGTAGAAGGGGCAAAGCCTTGCACCGCTATCCAGTCTTCTTGACCTTTAATAAGTTCATAAACTTTTTCTTCAAGCTTGGTGCCTTTAGAAAAAGTCATTTTTATCTCAACAAGCAACTTTGTATGACCCTGACAAAGCTTAATGACATCTTTCAAAAGAGGTATTTTTTCACCGTTAGGAAGGTAAAATTTCTTATTCCTCAAGTCCTCTGATGTCAGCTTTTTTATTTGTAAAGCCTGTTTACACATTCTTTTAAGGTTTGCGTCATGAAAAACTACAACTTCGTCATCGGCCATAAGCCGTACATCCAGTTCAATAAAATAGTTTTCTTTGATAGCGTTCTTAAACGAACCCATAGAGTTTTCGGGAAATTGCTCGTTATGCAATCCTCTGTGCGCAAATGGTCTTTCTTTTAACCACATAATATGTATACCTCCAATAAAAATTAATATCCTAATGATTGGTCTATGATAAGCACATAGACATTTTTACCGCTTGTGGGATGATGTTGAATGACAGTCGCCTTACACATTGTGTCCTCGCTCATACAGTATTCACATTTATTTGTAATTCTGCAAGGAGTCTTTTTATTTAATCTTACGGCGTTTGGGGGAGCGGCAACATTTCTGCATCTCAAAATCCCTTCTTTAACATCGCTTACCAACTTGTTTTTTCCAAGTATGACAAGCACGTTTTTAGGGCCGAAGAGCATGGACGCAACACGGTTTGCCCTACCGTCAATATTAACTAATTCACCGTCCATAGTCAGGGCATTTGTGCTGGTGATATACCAATCGGCGTTCATCATTTCTTTATAGAGCTTTTCATGTTGCTCTTTATTATAAAAAGAACGGTGTAAAAGCTTGTAGTCGTCTTTTATTTGGTTCAAAAGACCAATTTCATCAACTGTAACGCTTCCACCAAATCCGATTGAATTGTTTTTTGGAATAAGCTCTTTTATAATCTCTATCGCTTCTTGAGAATTATCTGCAAAAAAGGGCGAAAATCCTCTCTTTTTCAAGTTCTTTTCCAATTGCTGAAGTTGCATTTTTCCTCTCTTTTTCTCTTTTTATATATAATAACATAAAAAGGTATCAATATAAAGAGTTATAAGCAAATTTTATTGCTATTTTATTATAATTTATATATAATGTATATTAATTATCTTAACAAAAATACCGGATATTGGAGAAGGCATTTTATTTATGAATGACAGACGAAAGAACATAAGAAACTTTTGCATTGTGGCTCACATTGACCATGGCAAAAGCACTCTAGCTGATAGAATAATACAACTTACGGGTTCGGTCAGACAAAGAGATTTGAAGGAACAAATGCTTGATAGCATGGATTTGGAAAGGGAGCGGGGCATAACAATCAAACTCACCCCCGTGAGAATGTTCTATAATTATAAAGGAACGGAATACACCTTAAACCTTATTGACACTCCCGGACATGTGGATTTCACATATGAAGTGTCCAGGTCGCTTGCGGCATGCGAAGGCGCTATACTTGTTGTGGACGCTGCGCAGGGCATAGAGGCGCAAACACTCTCTAATGTATATCTTGCGCTTGACAATGATTTGGAAATCCTTCCCGTAATAAACAAAATTGACCTTCCCGCCGCCGATGTTGAAAAAGTAAAAAAAGAGATTGAGGATGTTATAGGTCTTGACGCATCGTACGCTCCGCTTATTAGCGCAAAGGAAGGAAAGAACATAGAAGATGTTATAGAAAAGATAATAACCTTGTTACCGCCGCCTTCAGGCGACGAGTCAAAGCCATTGAAAGCTCTTATATTTGATTCTATGTACGACAACTATAAGGGAGCTATTTGTAATATCAGAGTTGTTGACGGAACAATAAAAGAGGGAGATATCATAAGGATGTTTTCCAACAATAAAGTGTTCGAAGTCAACGAAGTCGGCATATTCAACCCCAAGATGCTTACCACGGATATATTAAGAGCGGGAGATGTGGGATATGTGGCGGCAAGCATAAAAAATGTGAAGGATATAAACATAGGCGATACATTAACCCACAAAAATAACGGAGCGGACAAGCCTTTGAAAGGTTACAAAAAGGTTAACCCAATGGTCTTTGCCGGCATCTATCCAGCCGATGGAGCAAGATACAACGATTTGAGAGACGCCCTAGAAAAACTTAGCATTAACGACTCTTCTTTGGAATTCGAACCCGATACCTCAAAAGCCTTGGGCTTTGGTTTCCGTTGCGGATTTTTAGGCTTATTGCATATGGAAATTATGGAAGAAAGACTTGAGCGGGAATTTGATTTAGACCTTGTTACAACAGCGCCAAGCGTGTCTTATATAGTTGAAAAAGTAAACGGTCAGAAAGTAATTGTGGACAACCCCTCAAACCTGCCGCCAGTAGCAGAGATTGAATCCATAAGAGAACCCGTAGTAAAAGCCCATATATATTCTCCGCCTGATTATGTTGGAGCGATTATGGAACTTTGTCAGGATAAAAGAGGGTCATTTATTGATATGAGTTATCTTGATACCAACAGAGTGAAAATTGATTACCGAATACCGCTTAGCGAAGTTATCTATGACTTTTTTGATAATCTTAAATCCAAAACAAGAGGCTACGCCAGTCTGGATTATGAATTAGACGGATATCAAGAGGAAAAACTAGTTAAGCTTGATATCATGCTTAATGGCGAAATCTGCGACGCCTTAAGCCTCATAGTCCACAGAGACAAAGCATATGCAAGAGGGCGACAAATTGCCGAAAAACTGAAAGATGTCATACCAAGACACTTATTTGAGATACCCATACAAGCATCTATTGGCAGCAAGATTATTGCAAGAGAAACCGTAAAAGCCATGAGAAAGGATGTACTCGCAAAGTGCTATGGCGGAGATATCACAAGAAAAAAGAAACTTCTCGAAAAGCAAAAAGAAGGAAAAAAGAGAATGAGACAAGTCGGAAGCGTGGAGATACCGTCAGAGGCTTTTATGTCCATTCTCAAACTGGATAAGTGATTAAGAATACGGGAATTTATATTCATATACCTTTTTGTCAGAGCAAATGCAATTATTGTGACTTTTATTCAATGCCCTCAAATACTCAAACAATAAAGGAGTATACAGACGAACTCAAAAAGGAAATTATCTTAAAAAGCCGTACCCATAAGGATAAAACAATAGACACTGTCTACATTGGCGGCGGCACGCCAAGTTTAATTAACATTAAAGAGCTTGAACATTTGCTTTTTACTCTTTATAAAAATTTCAACTGCAAAATCAAGGAATGCTCAATTGAAGTCAATCCCTGTTCCTCCCAAAACATTAGCAAATACAAAGACATTGGTATCAACAGAATCAGTATAGGCGTGCAAAGTCTGAACGACGAAATCTTGAAAATACTAGGAAGAAGACAC
>CAZVHD010000040.1:0-10132 GCA_964626765.1 uncultured Christensenella sp. | reverse complement strand
GCGACGGATTTGCTTAATATAATGATTATAAAGATAAATATTATAAATTAAATAATAATATAGAAGTCACTCCCGATGATGACGATTTTGTTATGATTGGAAATAATGATAATAGTTTTGAAGGAACGCTTGATGGAAATGGTTATATTATAAAAGATATAATCATTAATGGTATTTCTATGCCTATGGGAAACTATGCCGCTTTGATTTATAAAAATAATGGTGTAATAAAGAATTTAGGCTTAACCGGCGAGATAACTGCAACTAATTATGCAGGTGGTTTTGCGATAACGAATGAGGGAACAATAGAAAACTGTTTTAATTATGCCACAGTGTCTGCAACTTCAGTAAATGGACTTGTCGGGGGTATTGCTTTAGATAATTTGCACGCTATAAGAAATTGTTATAACGCGGGCGAAATTCTTGCAGGAGAAAATAATGGCGGAGGTATTGCCTATAATACATATTCCTTCACTTTGGAGAACAACTATAATATAGGGATAGCTGACGGAGTGGCAATATCGGGAAGCGATGGCAGAACAAATAATTATACCAATTCAGACATCACATCAAGCAATATTACGGAAGAAAATATGACAACTCTTGAGATGTTAGGAGAAGACGCAATATATCACAACAATGATCTTTACGCGGCATTAAATATCTCAGGCAATGAGGGAGTGTGGACAATAATACCAAATGAGGATAACAAATGGTATTATCCTCAGCTTTCAGTTTTTGAAGAAAACACTTTGCTCAAGGATATCATAAGTTATGAAACAATCTATGTTGTTACATACGAGTATGACGACGAGGGCATAACCCAAGACAGCTATGACATTATATTTGACGGTGATTTGGTTGATGAGCCAGCTGACCCGGAAAAAGATTTGAAACTTTTTGACGGATGGTATGTTGTAGAGGAAGATTCGGTTACTGAAATATTTGACTTTGATAGTGTGGTTATAGGTGACGACATAACTCTTAGAGCGACATGGGTAACCTACCGTTACACATATTATGATGAATTCAGTATAGACGGCATAGAAATTGCCGACGGAGTCGAGGATTTAACAATTACTATTCCTAATGATATATTCTCCATAAAAGGCGGAGCTTTTGCAGGAAATGAAAATATAATAGGGGTTCTTTTTGAGGAAGATTCAAGTCTTTTGACGATTGAAGGCTTTGTATTTGCCAATACATCAATAACAACTATGATGTTGCCGGCAAATCTTGCGGCTATCAGTTCGGAAACTTTTTTCAACGCTAGTATTGAAAGCATAGATGTAGAAGATGGGTCTACTGAGCTTGTTTCAGATGACGGAATTCTTTATGGTCACGACAATGGCGATTTAACTGATTTAATTTATTATCCCGTGGAAAAGACAGATGTGGAATACCTTATGCCCAATATGCTAACAACTATTAGGTCTTTTGCTTTTGTTGGATATGAAAATGAGGGAGATTATTTTGGAAACTCCTATCTTGAAAAGATAACATTCAGCGAGATAACACAAGTACACGAAAAAGGTTTATATGGAATGGCTAACCTTACAGAAGTTGTTATCACTACAAACCAACCCACTTTTGATAAAAATGACAGTTTATTCAAATATAGGGATGAAATAGCCGAAGAAGATGTGATAAACTCCGCTCTTATAATTGAGCTCAATGATTATACTGCGTTTACTCAGTTTATGGCAGATGAAGGCTGGGCGGATTTTGAAGAGTATTATTCTTATCCCGTTGTAATAACTTTTGACTATGACGGAGCTCCCCCAAATAATGAGGAAGTCATAAGAACCAGAGTAGGCGGACAGCCGGAAGGAGACTTAATCCTTAATGGAATGGCAATGGGAGAAA
Source organism: uncultured Christensenella sp. (assembly GCA_964626765.1). Taxonomy (GTDB): domain Bacteria; phylum Bacillota; class Clostridia; order Christensenellales; family DTU072; genus DTU072. The sequence continues at coordinate 8,266 of CAZVHD010000040.1, read as the reverse complement.
TGCCCTTCCCTCATAAATTTGGATATGACTTTGTAGAATGGAACACACAAAACGATGGCTCAGGGGATGAAATCACCGATACCACACCGATAACTACTGATTTGACAGTTTATGCAATTTGGCAAGAGTGGGTGGATATTACATTGACTCATAATGCATCAGACGACATTTTAGTTAATGACATTTATTATGATAAAACACTGAGCGAAATTGTAGATGTATATACTGTTCAGTCTGTTAATTTTGACAATATAACTACCGATGAACAGGTACAAATGAGCCAAAATATGATTACCTTTACAGGTTCTCTTACAAGTACATTTGAGGGTCCGGCTATTGTAATAGATCAAGATGTTTTTCTTGTGCTAGAAGGGCAAATAATAAATGAAAATGGCATTGTTCAAATAATGCAAGCTGATGAAGGTGTTTCAGACATATGTTTTGTGGTGCTTGTGTTAGTAGATAAAGAAATTGGTTTTGAGCAAAGCCCGACCAGTCAAATAATATTATATTTTGACAGAGCCGAAGCAAGTTTGCCTGACCCAGAAGAATACAATATATTAAAATGGAATGACACCCATGATGTCGGCAGAAATCAAACAACAGTTTACTATGAAGACTTAATAAACATGGAAGCTTATAAACCAATAGCGCAACTTACCATAACTATTACCGATACGACATCAGACTATATTTATAACGCAGAGGAGCAAGAAGTAACCTATGAAACCGATAGAGATTATGAGGACGGCGAACTCCCTGTAACATGCGATGTTGCCTATTATGCAAATGAAGCCGACATGTTGGCAAGAGAAAATGAAATTTCCGAACCTGTTGAGGTAGGAACATATTATTATGTTATTTCTAGAACGGGATATGAGGACTATTGCGACGCTGACGATGTTGAAGGCAGTTATGAAATTGCTCAAGCAACAGTGACCGTAACAGGAACAACTACATTATCAAAGGTATTTGACGGAAATGAAAATTATGGCTTAGATATAGAAGAAGGAACTGATTATGAAGTTACGGGAATAGTGGACGAAGCGACAGTGACAATAGGTGATATTACATATAATGATTACAATGTTGACTTTGCTGAATATGTCACAGTAGAAATTACCATAAGCGACACCCATAATTACGCCATGGACTCAACGTTTACAATAGATGCTGAGATTGTACCTCTTGAGGTGGATACAATCTGGACGGGCGATGATTTAGATTATGTATATAACGCGGAAGACCAGTCATCACAAATTGAGGCGAAATATATCGATGTTTCTAATAGCGATGTAATATTAAATATAGAATACAGTGGTCAATCAAATGTATTTATGACAGCGGGAAGCTACACCCTAACAGCAATAAACTATGATACAAATTATGAAATTTTAGATTATACAAGAGAAGTGGAGATAGCCAAAAAAGAAGTAGTAGTAGAAGCTATGGAGGGAGTCGTCCTCACTAAGGTCTATGACGGTGATACAGTATACTCATATACAATAACTGAAAACGAGGATTATACCATTGATGGAATAGTTGATACAGCCACCATAACCATAGGCGAAAAAGTTTACAACTCTAAGGATGTAGATTTTGCCGATACTGTTACTGCATCAATAACTATAAGCGACAATGATAACTATACTATGGCGCCAAGTTTTGATTTTGTTGGAACAATAACGCCTAAGAATGTAGAGGTCTTTTGGAATGAGCAGGAGTGGAATTTTGTGTATAACGCAACCGACCAGTCAGAAGATGTTGAGGCATACTTCTATAATGTCACAGATACAGCGGTTGATTTACAAATTGATTTCAGTTTACAATCAGATGTCTTTATGACAGCGGGCGAGTATTTAGCAACAGCTTCCACTAATGATACCAATTACAATTTGCAAGATGTATTAAGAGATATAACTATTCAAAAAGCTGTTGTGGAAGTATCCACTGTTGAGGGAGCTTCTATTAGTAAAGTTTTTGATGGAAATGACGACTATGAGGGAGACTTTGTATTAGACACCCATTATGAAGTGACAGGTATCGTGGATGATGCTGAAGTGAATATAACAAATATAAAGTTTAATAGCTCCCAGGTTATAGAGGCTTCTGAAGCTACTTATATACCTGTAATTAGCGACACAGATAATTATACTTTGACAGGAAATCATTTAATAAATGCATCTATTAGTCAGCTTGATGTTAATGTAATATGGCTTACGGAAGAAAGCTATGAATATAATTATCATGACCAGTCTGATGATGTCAACGCATACTATACCGATATTAATAATCAGCAAGTAGAGCTTGATATAACCTTTAGCGGCGCATCCAATACATTTAAGATAGCGGGCGAATATGATGTCTTGGCGGCAACCGATGACACCAATTATGCTCTTAATAATCCTTTAATAAATCTGGAGATAGAAAAAGCGCAGATTACTGTAACCGCATTGACATCCATAAGCAAGGTATACGATGGAGATACTATGTATAATCCCGAGCTTATAGAGGGTAATGATTACAAAGTTGAGGGAATAGTTGAGGCTGACAATACCACAACAGTTACAATTCAATTTGTTGTCTATGACAGTCCCAATGTTGTTGAGGCTACTGAGGCGGCAGCTTATTTAAGTCTTTCTGACGAGCAAAACTATGAAATGGCAAATATGTTTTTCTTTGATGCATCCATAGAGCCAAGACCAGTAACAGTTATATGGAATGATTCCGAATGGGATTTTGTTTACACAGCAAACGATCAGGCTAATCAAATACAAGCTGTAGCCAATAGTGTAAATGATAATATAATGAATTTAGAAGTTGATTTTAGCGGGCAATCTGAAGTGTTTATGACTGCCGGAGAGTATGAGGCGACTGCGTCCACCACCGACACCAATTATACTTTACAGGATTATACCAGGAATGTCACCATTGAAAAAGCCAATGTTCATGTGGAGGGAATAACCACAATAACCAAGATATTTGATGGAAACATGCTTTATGAAGAAGACCTTACGCAAGATGTTCATTATGAGGTTAGCGGAATTGTGGACCAGGCTACTGTCTCTACGGGTCTTATTACATATAACAGCAGACATGTGGATTATGCCGAATATGCAACAGTGGAAGTATCCATAAGCGATACCGATAATTATACATTAATGCCAAACTTTATAATAGACGCAGAAATTCTACCTCTTGATGTGGATGTGATTTGGACGGGCGATGATAGCGACTATACCTATAATGCAGAAGACCAGTCCTCACAGATTATGGCAAAATATATTGATGTAGATGGCGAGGACATAGGGCTTGACATTGAATACAGCAATCAGTCGTCTGTATTTATGACAGCTGGATTGTACACTTTAACAGCTGTAAACTATGACACAAATTATGAGATAATAGATTATATAAGGACAGTGGAGATAGATAAAAGAGAGGTTACAGTTGAATCTCTTTCCGGCGTTACGCTCTCTAAGGTTTATGACGCAACCACAGAATACGAAAATGAGCTTATTGAAGGCGAGCACTATACAGTAGAGGGAATTGTTGACAATGCCATTGTTACCATAGGTGAAAAGGTCTATAATTCGGCGGATGTTGATTTTGCGCATACAGTTACCGCTGCGATAACCATAAGCGATGTTGATAATTATACTATGCCGTCAAGCTTTGAATTTGCCGCTGAGATAACGCCAATGCCCACAGAGGTTCAATGGCAATACGACGAGGAATATGTTTATGAAGAACATGATTTTACAAGCACCGTCACAGCTTTTTATTATGATGTGAATGATGATATAGTAACACCCCAGATAACATTCAGCGGACAATCAGAAGTGTTTATGACGGCGGGAGATTACACGGCAACTGCGACAACAGAAGATACCAACTATGAGCTTACTAATTATGAAATTCCATTATATATTGATAAAGCTGAAGCTCAAATCACAGCCGATACAACTCAAAGTCATATCTATGACGGTGAGACAAAAGATGTTGTAGCCGAACTCAATCATAATGAAACATCTCTTTCCTATGCTCCCAAGCAAGGATATGAAACAGTAGGAGAATATCAAATAACAATCAATGCCGATGAAACAGACAATTATTATAGCGATGAAATGGTCGTGAATCTTGTTATTAACAAGGCTACAATAGATATGACTGATGTAACATTTGAGGATGAAAGCTTTGTATATGACGGTGAAGAGAAGAGTATTTTTGTTGAGGGAGAGTTGCCCTCCGAAATAACTGATGTCGTATATTATAATAATAGTTTGATCAACGCAGGTGAAAGTCTGGCCACCGCTGAATTTATATACGATACGCATAACTATAATGTTGTTTCAAATATGAAAGCGACAATTAATATAACACAAAGACCTTTGACAATCGAGATACACGACAAACAAAGCGTATACGGCGAGGAAATGGTAGATTTAGAATGTTTTGTTACAAATGCCATTAGTGGCGATGATTTGGGACTTTCTCTCTACAAAGAAGGAAACATGGAAGTGGGAGTTTATGACATTAAAGGTCGGATAACAAATACAAACTATGACCCCACCTTTATTGAAGGAGAGTATACTATTTATAAGGCGGTATATGACATGACAAATGTGAGCTATGTCGATAAAGAGGTCGTATATGACGCTACACAGCATTCAGTTATTCTTACGGGGGATTTGCCCGAGGGCGTAAGCGTAATATACTCAGGCAATAAAGGCACTAATGTAGGTCAGTATCAAGGAGTGGCGTCATTTATATATGACGAGCATAACTATGAAGCGATAGATGACATGACTGCAACTCTTACGATAACGCCAAGAGAAATCACAGTTAGCTTTTCTGAATATGACAATTTGGTATATGACGGAACGGAAAAGACAATTTCAGCAACTCTTAATAATGTTCCAAGCGAAGAAAGCGGCGATATATATCCCATAATCAGCTATGACAAAGAAGTGATAAATCCTGGATACTATACTGCAACCGTTACGATAGATAATGATAACTATGACCTTGTGGGAACGACTTCATTGGATTTCGTAGTTTACCAGGATAAATTGGAGAATGAATTAAATGGAGAAAAAGATGTTATAGCTCAAACCCCGCAAGGATTCTTGCCCGAGGCGACAATAAATGTTGTCAATGTCAGTGAAAGAGAGGAAATATCAGGCGGAGCTTTTGCCGGAAGCGAGATGAGGCAAACATTTAACATACAGGTGTTGAATGACCAGCTTGAAAGCGGCGAGTATATAACCATGAGGCTTCTTATTAATTCAGATTTCCGATATATGGAAAACCTAAGAGTAGGTATGCTTAATTCTGACGGATCCATAACAGAGATTGATTCGGAAAGGGACGGAGATTATTTGATATTTAATGCCTATGACGATGAGGCGACTTATATAATCATAGGTGACGGAAAAGGAGCTGTCGATTGGGCTGTGCCCGTAATCGGAGCAAGCGCCGGCGCTGTGCTCTTGTCCGTTATTGGTATAAGTATAAGAGCAAAGAAAAGGAAAAAGCTTATACAAAGGGTAACCGGAAAATAAAGAATATAAAGCCGAACAATCATTGTTCGGCTTTATATTTGAATTTTGTAAAAAGGTATGAAATCATGCTGATTTTGTTTGTCGCTATTGACGATACACCCTTTAATAAAGTAAAATATAAAGGTCTGTAGGCTTTTGATTTTTGGACAATTGTTTTTTATGGTACAGTCTTATGGCGCTTTAATATATGAAGATAGGTTTTATTAATGAGGTATTATTATGGAAAAGAAAAAGAAATCTAATAAGAAAATAGCCCTGATTGTGGCGTTGGTTTTTATTGTCGGGATGTTGTTGGGTTTGGGGGTAGAAATCGGAATTAACTTCTCTATATCGCCTATGGCCGAAAGACCTGAAAACAGCATAGGCTCAAATTTAATGCAAAAATTGCTTTTTTATTTTGAAAATCCTGACAGAGCGGACGAAGACGATATTGATATAGATAATGAATACATAATTGAAGCTATAACACCAGTCAAGGAATATATAGACGGAAGATATGACTGCATTGATTTTCGTATGCAATCTTTAATGCGTCTGGAATATCTTTATGGAGATCAAATCGCCGAAATATCTCCTCAGGGCTCCCAGATGATAAAAGAATCTTTTTTGAACGCTAAGTACTGGATGACAGAACCCGGCGAGGACAGCATTTGTTTTTGGTCTGAAAATCATCAAATACTTTTTGCGTCGGCGGAGTATCTTGCCGGACAAAGATGGCCAAATGAGATATTCACAAATGATAACAGCACAGGGTTGGAAAGAATGCAAAGGGGCAAGAACCGTCTTAACTACTGGATGGAACATAGGTTCAAATACGGTTTTTCAGAGTTTAACAGCAATAATTATTATCATATGAATCTAGGGGCGGCCGCCAATTTCATCCAGTTTGCCGCCGAGGATGACGACATAATGGTGGAGCGAATGAAAATATGTTTGGACCTTCTTTTTCATGATGTGGCATCCAATATGTATGACTACACCTTTATAGCGCCTTCTGGAAGAGCGTATTCAGGAAATATGGCAAGCGTTGAAGGTGACAGAATGAGACAATACATTGACTATTTATTTGGTTTTAACGACGATCATGAAGACAATCTTAATCATATGTTTATAAATTTCAAATCTATGATGGAGGCCGAGGATTCAGGCGGCAATAAATACTATGAAGTTCCCGAAGTGATTAAGGAAATAGCCCAAGACAACTCTACGAGGATAATAAAATCTTCATCAAGTCTTGATGTCAGTGAATTGGAAGAAAAGAATCTCATAAGCCATAGTGACGATGATATTATGTTGCAAATGGGGATGGAAGCTTTTACTAATCCTGAGGTTATACAAAACACCATAACATATCTTAGTAGAAATAAAATGTTATCAAACAGTTTTCTCAACCAGTTCAAGTACATAAACCTTTCCTTTCTTAAGACTTTCAAATTGTTAAGACCCATAAGTAATATTTTGAACCCTATGCCTAACGGAATAGCTATTCAAAGAGCCAATATTTATACATATAGAAACGAATATTATAAGCTCTCGACAGCTCAGGCATATCATCCAGGGTCTTATGGAGCCCAACAGATGCTTAGTGTTGCGAATATGAATGAGTATGCAACAATATTCACAACGCATCCCGCGAAGTTTGAATCTAAAAAAAGTGTCGATTCAATCCCGGGATATTGGGCGGGATTTGGCAGAGCGCCTCATTCTGCGCAGCATGAAAACATACTCATGTCCATATATCAGTTGCCCCAAAAGAAAAACCCCACGGAGTTTTATGATGTGCCAAAGGATTTCACTCACACATACTTCCCAGAAGCGTTTATGGACGAGGTCATAATAGATAATAATATGGCATTTGGCAGAGTGGGAGGAGCTTATATCGCCCTTATAGGAGCATCCGAGCTTGAATATCTTCCTTTTAGTATGGATTCGGCTTTGGTTTTCAAAAACGGTCTTGAAGAATACCCTGACAAGGGGTTTGACCTTATGCAAAGAGGAGAAAACCAGTTTTGGATTTATGAAATGAGTGATGAAAGCGAGGAGAGCTTTGAAGATTTTAAGACAAGAATAAAAGAAAATAGTATAGATTTTGACGGAGAAGGAAAATTGCTTTATAATAGTAAGGGACATGAGATTTCTTTGAAATTTGGGGAGGATTTCAAAATTGACGGAAATAAGGTTGATTTTGATTATAAAAGATTTGACAGCGATTACATCACAGCTAATAGAGAAAGTGAGGAATTTGTATTTGAACTCAACTCTCATAAGCTCATATTAAATTTTCAAAATGCTGAAAGAACAATAACATATCAGGAGGTAGATTAAATGAAGACTAGATATTCGGTATCTAAAAAAGAATTTTCGACAATGACAACAGAAGAGTTAAGACAGCAATTCTTATTGGAAGACCTTTTTGTAAAAGGTGAGATAAACCTCACCTATTCCCATATTGACAGAATAATAATTGGAGGCGCAGTTCCCGGCGATAAGGTATTACGGCTGCCTTGCGGCGACGAGATTGCGGCAAAGAGTTTCCTGGAATGAAGTGAAATGGGCGTTATATGTATTGCCGGAGAGGGCGAAGTAATCATAGACAATAAGACTTATAACATGAAAAGACATGACGGTCTTTATATTGGAAGGGGCTTGAATGATGTAAGCTTTTCATCTTAAGACAAACTCAATCCACCTTATTTTTATAT
>CAZVHD010000039.1:0-10138 GCA_964626765.1 uncultured Christensenella sp. | reverse complement strand
TATTTGCTTTTGTAATATCTTTTGATGAGTAACTCAAAAAAATAGAAAGTTTATTATTTTCCATCCTTACCTCTTGAAAATTATTTATCTTATTTATAACATTATTGTAAAATTTTGTCAATATTGAAATACATGCTACCTTTTATTGTAGGTTTATAAAACATCTGTTACACGGTACAATGAAGAGTACAACAAAATCCATTAGATTGTAAAAGCTAAGCGTTACAATATTTTTATAGGGCTAGAATGTCCCTATATATCCAATTATAGAACGAACCGCCAAAACCATAGTCCAGATACGGTCTTCCAAGCTCTTGCATCCATTTTATAGCTTGCTAACTTTAATCTGGATGATCTTCCTTGCTTTCCATCAATTCTTTAGCTACAGCAATTGTCATTATGCTATCGTCAGTAACAAAATACTCATCAGTAAATAGTTCAAATTTTTACTTCTATAATTATTCCTCTCACACCTTGAGCCTACTATATTTCCGATTATTACGCCCTAGCAAATGTTTGTACTCCTGTTATGGTATTGGGGGGGATTTTAGCATATATGAATTGGGATGACTATATGAAAAGCTGAGTTTATAAGTCACTAAAAGAAAGAGGCTGGTTTTTGAACCAGCCCCTTGAGTTTCTTTTTTAAGCTTACGGCATTGCATATATCTTATCCGCATATTCACTACAACCATCAGTGCTCTTATAGGCATCCACGCTTTCACTTAGAATATAAAAATGTATTATCTTCTATACCTTATTACACCATCATAGATATCACACCATCATTTACCTATATAATTAATTTTTATTTATAAGCTTTTTCTTTTTTATATATATAAATATAACAATTAAAGATATAACAATAACAAGAGAAAGAATAATACTCCAAATATATTTCTTAAGATTTGAAGGATTGTCATCAATGTTGTTGGTTTCAGGTATGACAAAACTATATTTATTTTCAACACCCAGATAGTTATCCGTTCCTTCAACTATCGCTTTAACCCACCAATTGCCTGGTTCGGTCGGCACTGTCGCGCCGTATGTTCCATTCTCACTGTTTGAATATACAAATATTACATCGCCATATGTCGCTTCTGCCTCAGGTTGAATAAACGTTTCAATAGTTATCTCTTCTTCTATATCTGGCTCAACAATCCAATTATTAATTGCTTTTTGTATAATCCATTCCATATTTCCGTCACTTCCTGTTGCCCATTCATAGTTATCCGTATCTGCTATTGTGAATAGTAAGGTATAAGTTCCTGTATTTATTCCTGTTTCATCACCCGATACACTCATTGTTGTATCGTCATATCCAGTATACGTTACTGTCAACTCAGAGCCCGTGTATATATATGTTCCTGTAACGGTTGGTTCTGTTAATTGAGCTTTTGAAATTTCCCATTCAACATTTCCGTCACTTCCTGTTGCCCATTCATAGTTATCCGTATCTGCTATTGTGAATAGTAAGGTATAAGTTCCTGTATTTATTCCTGTTTCATCACCCGATACACTCATTGTTGTATCGTCATATCCAGTATACGTTACTGTCAACTCAGAGCCCGTGTATATATATGTTCCTGTAACGGTTGGTTCTGTGAGTTCGACTTTTTCAATTTCAAAACTTATTACGCTTTCAAGCCCTACATAATCTTCCGTCTCTATTACTATGGCTTTTACCCACCATATGCCTGCATCTGTCGGTACAGTAGGAGTATATACTCCATCTTCGCTGTCTGAATAAGTGAATTCAACTGTTCCATATTCTGCGACTGCTGTCGGACTGTTTGGTTGTTCTCCATATGTCCAGCCTGAAATACTTAATATAGAAGTCCAGCTGTTTGTTGGTTGAAGTGCAAATATCGGAAAATCATCATTTATTCCGCTTTGAATACTCCAAAACAAATAATCATTAGATGCTTGAACCTCTACCCATGCGTTAAGAATAGAGAGCAAGTCTGTTCCCGAATATTCGCCTAAAGTTTGAGATGAATTAAGAACCCCGCTTGGATTGAATCCTGTGGTTATCCCATCGATATCGTTAGCTTCTCCTATACCGTATTGTATAGTATTATAACTGTCTTCTGCGCAACCTGCAAGATAATAAGATTGGGTTATTCCACCATAATTAACACCTACAACCCCGCCAACATCCCACGACCCTTTCACTATACCTATATTGTAACAGTTTTTTATTGTATTACTATTATAACCTGAAATACCACCCATTGATGAATAATCGCTTGTAACATTAGCTGTATTATAACAGTTGTTTATTTGACCACTATTAAGCCCTGATATTCCTCCTCCATTACTATTACTTAATGTAACATTGGCTGTATTATAACAGCTGTTTATTTTACCAAGATTACTTCCTATTATTCCTCCAACACCATTTTCACCTGTAACAGTACCTGCATTGTAGCATTCGCTTATAGCACCACTGCTATTGACTGCTGAAATGCCACCAGCTGATGAATAGCCCATTCCACCAATACTTCTTATATTCCCTGTGTTATAGCAGTTAATTATATTATTACTTTTATTTTTTCCTGTAATGCCACCGGCTAAATTGTCCCATGAAGTAACATTACCTTCATTATAACAATTGCTTATTGTACCTTTGTTATATCCTATAAGACCGCCCGCATGATCTATTCCATTAACTTCACCTGCGTTATAGCAATTCCTAATAATGGATAAATTCATTCCAGCTATACTTCCTACATTATGAAAACCCCTTATATAAGAGTTAACTATATTAATGTTTTCAATTACACTGCTGCTACCTGTATAGCCAAATAAACCTTGAGAACTGTTTGTGTTATTAATATATAAGCCTGTTATTTCAAATTCTCCGCCATCAAAATAACCGTTAAATTCATATAGACTTTGCCCTATTGCATTCCATAAATGAACAGTTGCGAAATATGCTCCTACTGATCCTGTCATTTCGGAGTATATCTCACCTCTTACACTTGCTGTTGTATCAAATGTAGTGTTCGCTCCGCTGTCATCACCCTTAATGCCAGTGCCAAGATAAGCGGTAGTCATGCCGTCTGTCATAACAACAAGTCCGGTGTCAGCATCAAAGGTGAAAGTTTCATCATTCAAAGAAATATTGGTTGTTAATTCATAATACGCTGTTTGCAATGTAGTGTAATCAACACTTGCTCCGCCGTCTACAACCACAGCAGTAGTTCCATTATTTATAATATCGGAAAGCAAAGCTAACTGCTCAGCGTTTGCTATTTGATACGGATCACCATCGATTCCACTGCCTCCTTCAAAATATGTTGCTACTGAACCGTCCCAAACATCATTTGCAAACACTGTTTCTTTTGAGTTCACAAATGAATGTGATAATAAAACAATGCTGCAAACTAATACAATTAAAGTTATGACTATTAAAATTTGTTTCTTTTTCATTTTCTTCCTCACTACAAAAAACCTAAATAGCAAACGCTACAGAAGTTCTAATTAAACCTTTTTTTATTAAATTTATATGGTTTTGTTAGGTAAGCTCATATTTTCTTTTTCCCATTTATCGCTTGAATTTTCTTTAATCTTGACTGATTGTGTTAAACATACTAATAAAAATAAAAATTTTTACTAAATTCTTCCAGAATTTATTCGATAATTTATTCTTATTCTACTTTAATTTACTATAAATTACAAATTATGTCAATAGTAAATTTACCTTTCAAAAATTATGTATGTTTGTTAAACATCTGTTACCCTAATTTATTTATACTATTATATGCTTGTCAATACTTTTATATAAAATATACAAATACTACAAAACCGTTATGGTTTTGTAGTATTTTTTTTCAATTTGATAATCTCATTTTAGATTATTTTTCTTATTTTTGTTTCTTTTTTCTTTTCAGATATAGATAAAGGAATACTAGCCCCACAACAAGTATCGCCGCTGAGATAGAAATAAGACTAATATCAAAAGCGTTTAGTTCAGATTTAGAGAAACTTGCATAATATTTTCTGTCTCCTATGCTGCCCATTGATATAGAAGTCACTTTTTCTCCAGCAAAGTCATCATTTGTATACCATCCATTAAATTTATAACCGTCTCTTTGGGGGATAGGTAAAGGTAATTCGCTTTCAATGTTGTAGGTATCCGGATACTCTTCAGGTAAAGTCCCCTTATTCAAGACATATTCAATATTATAATCAATAGGCAACCATAATGCATATACCGTTTTATTGTCGTCCATTAAGATTTCATTTTCCGAAAGCTGCTCGCCCTCAAACATCGACCACCCACCAAATATATAACCTTCTTTATTTTGATTAAATTCAATTAAGGGCGCACTGTCACCATCGTTATAATTGTTACTGTCATAAACTTCGTCGTCTACTATAAATTGTATAACCCTTTTCCATATCGCTGACATTGTTACATCGTTAAATGGCATTTCGAAACTTTGCTGTAAATCGTATGTCTGATTATCGAATTCCCAGCCTGTTAATGTAAAGCCTTCTTTTGTTATACCATCGCCATCGCTTAATTCAACCGTATCCATATACGTCACCGACTGATTGTCTATTTGCCCTGAGCCATCTCCTATATCATAACTTATTGTATAAGTATTTAACTGCCATACAGGGTAAATTTTCATTTCGGGCTTGTTGGGAATAGATATCTCTTGAGAAAAATCATATTTAACTGTAAAAGAATTTCCTCTATCTGACCAGCCGATAATTGAATAACCTTGCTTTTCAATGTTTTCACCATCATGCAATAGAACGCTAGCGTAATAATCATAGCTTTCTGTATCAATACTCTGATCTTCTTCCAATACATATATCAATTGACATTTATCGATCTCCCAAATCGCATAGAAAGTTATATTATCAGCAGGAAGCGTAAATCTTTCACCGAGGTTATAGAATGTTCCGCTATTATCCGATTTAGTGTTCCAGCCTATTAATGTATAATCTTCTCTTTGGAAATTGTCTCCATTATCTAAAGATATTTCATTTTGATATTGTGTAGTGACCATATTTATTGACCCTGTCGCCTCGGAACTGTTTTTGTCATAGCTTACATTGAAGCTAACTATTGTCCAAACCGCATATAATGTGGTGTTTTCTTCAACATCTATAATAAAATCATCTCCCAATTCATAAATAACATCGCCGTCACTGCTTAACGCCCAGCCTACTATAGCATTTCCGGTTTTTATGAATCCGTTGCCTTTGCTGAGCATTATTGTATCGCCAAGTTCTCCCGAGGCTTGTTCAATTTCTCCCTGACCGCCATTTGCATCGTATATTATGCTGAAATGCTCCGGCAACACAGTGAAAACTCCTTTTATGTATTCTATATCATAATTTTGAGCTGTCAGCTCACCGATTAAGATGTCATAATCACCTTCTTCTTCGCCAGGCTCTCTTTCAAGATTTCCGGTGAATATTTCTAATGTTTCTCCAAACCCTAGTCCGTCCACTTCATAAGTAAATTCAGGGTCTTCATCACCATAATACTTAAAGGTGTCGTTAGCTCTTACATAGATTTTCTTTTGGTTAATCTTAAAGTCATTTCCTATGAAATTGATTATGTAATTGGGGTTATTCTCTTCGTTTAGGGTGCCTTGTGATATAGTATAGTATCCTGCATCCTCTCCTTCAGTTCTTTCGAGTTCTCCATTTAATGAATCACCATAAGGTAATGTATAGTCTATTACACTATGTGTTAACTGAGGGTCAGACGCTCCATATTCTTTCACGATATAATCAGCGATAACTGTTATTTCCCTAGGCTCTATTGAGAAATTTGCGCTTATAAAGGTTATATCATAATTTGAATTATTGATACTTCCCTGTGTAATACCATAAACTCCTACATCTTCACCTGAGTCTCTTGATAGGCTACCTGTCAATTCATCTGAGCCATATAGCGTCCCACTAGTTATTTCGTATAACAATTCACTATCGTTATCTCCATATGTTTTAACAGAATTTTGGGCTGTTATTTCGATGGGTCTTGGTAATATTTCAAACTCAACATTATTTATTGTTATTTCATAATTATCCCCTAATGTTATAGTACCTATATTTATTGGATAAGAGCCAACATCCTCTCCAGAGTCTCTTTCCAACTTACCCGTTAGCTCGTTTGGCTCAATTATATCTTCGCTTAGCTCAAAGGAAAATTCCTCAGGATCTATCTCGCCATATACTTTTTGAACGGTATCGGGAGTGATTTCTATTGGTCTTTTTGTTATTTCAAAATCATCACTTATGAAGTTTATTATATAATTTCCTCCCGGCAAGTCTAATGAGCCTTGATTTATTTGATATATTCCCGTGTCTTCGCCTTCTTCTCTTTCCAACTCGCCTGTAAACGAGTCTTCATTTTCCAATTCACCGCTTGAGTACTGTAAGACAGGATCGTCTTCTCCATAAATCTTATATTGATTTGAATCCACACTAACAAGTATTTCCTTTGGGTTAATAGTAAATGTAGCTTTTACATAGTTGATATCGTAATTATCATTGATAAATATAGAGCCTATAAGGATATCATAGCTTCCTGCATCTTCGCCCTGAGCTCTTTCAAGTTCACCGCTAATAATATCATCTCCCACAAGCTCTATTGGTGAATATTCCAGTTCGGGGTCATTTTGACCGTATGTTTTTTGTTTGGAAATAGCGCTTATTGTTATTTCCTTTTTATTTATTACAAAGCTTTCTTGCTCAAAAACAATAGAATAATTCTCATTCAAGCTTAGTGTATTTTGTTCAATTTGATAACTTCCGACATCTTCTCCGCCTATTCTTGAAAGTTTCCCTTCAAATGTGTCATCAAAACACAGCGGTGTATTTTGGTAAGTAAAGACTTCCGGATCAGGCTGTCCATAGGTTTTGGATTGATTGTTATCAACTGATACTGTTATTTGTTTTGGTGTTATACTAAATTCTGCCCCATTAAAAGTTATATTATAACTTGACTCTCTTGCTGGATTAAGGGTACCTCTAACTATATTATAAACACCTACCGTTTCGCCTGAAACTCTTTCGAGGTTTCCTTCAAATAAATCACCTTCGACAAGACCCTCGTTATTATAAATGAATTCAGGGTCATCTGAGCCATAAACCTTGCTTTGATTATTCTCCACATTTATCTCCAAATCTTTTGGCGTGATAGAGGCCGGAATACTGAGCATACTTCTGGTTAGGTTATAATTAGTGTTATCTATTTGCATTTCTGTGATATTAAGAAGCGTTGTATTGTCTTTGGTAACACCGTTTAATGAATTACTGCTAAATATAAGGTTTACATCATCACCTGAAACAACTCCTATAAACTGGTAGTGCTCCTCTGTTATATCCGCCGAAGGCGTTCCGTCATAAACTTTAGTGAAAGCATTTTTTTGCTCGATATCTATGTCTTTGGGTATAATTCCGCCCAATATCTCAAATTCTGAGGTATCAAGATTGTAATTGCTGTTATCTATTGATAAACCTGTTACATTTACTATATCCGCCAGATCAACATCTTTGCTATTAAATTTGGCTGAAGTGAAATTAAAGTTTATGTCGTCTTCGCCAACAATGCCGATAACGCTATAATTGTCCTCTGTAATTTGAGCTTTATCATCGCCGTCATAAGTTTTTGTGAAGGCTGCCGCTTCCATTACAACTAAATCTTTGGGTGTTATTGTTGCATTGATAGTAAATTCTTCTGTAATAAGATTATAGTTGTTATTATCAATTTCAAGATTGCCAACCAAAATCTCATCTGCCTGCTCTACATCTTGTGAATTATAAGTAGAAGTATAAGCTAAATTGATTGTATCGCCAAGGATAACATCATTAAACCTGTAATTACTTGGGGTTATCTCTGCAGTATCTGTTCCGTCATATTCTTTAGAAAAATTGTCATTCTGTTCGACGGTTATATCTTTGGGGACAATAGAAGCTTCTATATCAAAGGTGTCATCGCTTAATAAATAGTTATCATTATCTATTGATGCGTCTGTAACTATTATTTTTGTCGCTAGGTCCGCATTTTTATTATTATAATATTTGTCAACATAATTGAGGTTCACGGTATCACCAGCTTCAACGCCGATTATCTGATAGTCGTTTACGGTAATTTCCGCTTCTGTTGTACCGTCATAAATTTTGGAAATAGTCCCTACTCCGTTTACAGTCAATGTCTTTTGGACAATTATGAACTCTTGCGTAAGATCTCCTGTAAGAGTATAGTTGTCGTTATCTAGTGCTATGGCTGTGGCGGTATAGACTCCGGCATCTCTTACGGTTATATCTTCGCCATAAAAGAGTTCAACATTTACGGTATCCCCTGTTTCTATATCATCTGCAATAGCAGTTATAGCTCGTTCAGAAGAATTATACACGATATCTTCATAATCATCAAAGCTCACTGATGTAGGTTTAGGCATGATTTCAAAAGTATTTAATACAAAGCTTAAATCATAGTTGTCGCTCAAGGATAAATTCCCTTGCAAAATATCGTAGACCCCAACATCCTCGCCTTCAATTCTCGATAACTCCCCATCAAATGTGTCCTCGCCAACAAGACCAGTATGCTGGTAGCTAAATATAGGATCATCATCTCCATATGTTTTGGACTGCCCCTCTTCAACTGTGACTTCAACGGGCTTAGGCTGTATATCTCCCGTTATTTCAAACGAATTGTTTCCTAATTCATAGTTGTCATTTGTAAGCGTCATTTGGCTTACGGTAATAATATTTGCGTTATTTACATCAGCGCTGTTATATGAAGCCGAATACAAATCTAAATAGATTTCATCTCCTTCAATTATTACACCCTCAAGGTCGCCTTCTGAATCAACAAATTGATAATTGTTTGATATATCAGCTGAAACATTGCCGTCATAGACCTTTGTATGGCTATCTTTGGCTTCCACATATATTATTTTTTGTTTAATCTCAAAATTCTCGCTAACAAAGTTTATATCATAATTTGGGCTAAGGTATAAGGAGCCTTGATTTATTTCATAAAATCCGGGGGTTTCTCCCTCTTGTCTTTCTACATCGCCTGTAAAAGGTGTAGTGTCAATTATATCAAGCTCATTATAATCATAAACAAGCTGTTCAAGGGTATCTCCATAATATTTGTATAATCCCTCTTCAGCAGAAACTGTAATCTCTATTGGTGTTATTGTCGCCTCAATTTCAAATGATACAGTTGTCAAATCATAATTGGTATTGGTTATTTCAAGACCCGATACAAGAACTTTATTATTCTGATAATCCACATTTTTGTTTTCCAATTCTGCGCTTGTAAAAGAAAAACCTAAATCGTCTTCTTCTATTAATTCCAAAAATTGATAATTGTCCGAATTAATGTCTGCCGATAGACTATTGTCATACTCTTTTATGAAATTCTCTTTTTGTACTACTGTAATCTCTCTTTGAATTATCGTTGCCGGCAAAGTAAATGACTCGGTTTGAACCTCATAATTAGGACTGTTAACTGAAAGATTTGTCACTGTTATTGTGTCGCCTATTCCTACATTTTCGTCATTTAATTGCGCAGTGTAGATTAATTCTATTGTGTTTTCATCTTGCGGCAATATTCCATTCAAAATGTAATTGTCTTCAGAAAGGTTAACATTTTTTGTTTTATCATAAACCTTAACAACAGGGTCGTTTGCCTGAACTGTTATTTGGTTTAAGGTAATCTTAAAGTCATTGCTTATGAAAATAATTGTGTAATTATCGCTTAGGTTAAGAGTTCCTTGTAAAATCGCATAATCTCCGACATCTTCTCCTTCTTCTCTTGTTAACTCTCCACTAAAGCTGTCCCCTGTGATTAATTCGGGAGAATAATCATAATCAAATTGTGGGTCGGAAGTTCCATAACCTTTTGATTGTTCTTCTTGAACCGTAACGGTTATTTCTTTTGCTATTATTTCAAAGTCATTTGTAATAAAAGTAATGTTATAATTATCGTTTATTTCTAAATTGTGTTGATTAATTTCATATAATCCCACATCTTCGCCAATAGCTCTTGCCAAAGCTCCTGAGAAACTATCTCCCTCAACCAATTGCTTATCTGTTGAATAAGTCAGTTGCGGGTCAACATCGCCATATACTTTCATTTGATTTTCATCTGCGG
>CAZVHD010000038.1:0-10377 GCA_964626765.1 uncultured Christensenella sp. | reverse complement strand
TAAGCTATTTACAAAACAAAACTCTAAATGTAAAGCTGAGTCTGCCGGGATATCATAATATCTATAACGCAGCAGCCGCTATGGCGGTAAGTTGGCTTTTAAGAATTGAAGATAAACACATAAAGAACGCAATAGAAAGCTTTATGGGAATAAAAAGGCGGTTTGAAAAAAGGGGAATAATAAAAGGCGCTGATATTTATCATGATTATGCCCACCATCCTTCGGAAATAAGAGCAGTCATTGAAAGCGCAAAAAAAATGACCAAATCAAGGCTTATTGTTGTTTTTCAACCACACACCTTCAGCCGTACAGCTTTATTGTTTAATGATTTTGTTGAAGTTTTGAAAGAAACTGACCTTGTCTTCATTCTAAAGGAATATTCCGCAAGAGAAATTCCATCCCAAGGAAAAAGCGCTTTTGATTTGTATGAAAAATTGAAACTTCAGTGTAAAGCAGAATACTTTGACAAAACTTTGCCTTTAGCAAAGCAAATAATGAACGCTGTTGAGCCTTTTGATACTGTTCTTGTACTGGGAGCTGGAGATGTTGATAAGCTGTGTGACATTCTTATATCTCCAAAAAATTTATGAAATCTTGAATTAATTTAGAACTCTATTATGCTTGCAAGTGAAAAACCCTGTTCCTTGAGATTTTCAAAATGCTCTTGAACATTTTCTATTTTAACGGTCTTTTCCACAAGGGATGAAAGGTTCAAAAACTTTTGAGCAAGAATATAAACTGCAGAATTGAATTCACTGGCGCCTGTTGAGATACCTTTAACTTTGAGCTGTTTTTTGTTGATAAGGTTTATATCAGCCTCAAGGCTATTGGGAAATTGGTTAACGCTGACTATGGTGCAATCTCCTCCGTTTCTTGCAAGGCTAAAAAAATAGTGGGGAGTTACTCCCTTTTCGCTTTCCAAAATCGTATGCTCCGCCATTCTACCGCCAGTGATTTCCATAACTCGTTCTATTGGGGCTTCCTTTGACGAATCTATGGTATAGTAAATACCGCATTCTTTGGCTTTTTGCAGCCTTTCTTTTTTGAAATCAATAACAATAGGAATAGCCTGAAAATAAATTGTGAGTTGCGCTATAAGGTTACATAAGGGCGAACCGCCAATTATGGCAACATAGTCGCCTTTTTGCACTTTGAAAGAGTTTATTGCCGAAAGGCTTATGGCTATATATTCCGCAAAAACAGCCTCTTCCTCTTTGACCTCATCAGGAAAAACTATAATGTTTTCTATTGGTACAACTACAAAATCTGATAAAAAGCCAAACACATCCTCGCCGAAGGTTTTTATCTCAGACATTATGTCAGCCTTTTCGGAATGCTTTACGATATAAGGATTAAGAACAACCCTGGTGCCTCTTTTCAGTTCAAATTCCGGTCTTTCCTCGCTTATAAGACCTACCGCCATATGGCAAGGTATAAAAGGATAATTAATATCAGCTTTGCCCAAAAAGATATCCAAATCAGACCTTGTGGGTATAATTTTGGTTATTTTTACCTTTACCATACCTTCAGGCGTAGGAGATGTGTTTTCCTCAATGACAAACTTTTCATCTCCGCTAGCAAAAAACTGCTTCATAAATTGACTCCTTTTTCAAAAGTGAGCATATTATAGCACAAACCAAAATCTTTGGCAATCGTTTTATCTTTTAACCCGAGCCACCCTTTATTATCCAAATAGTAATTGTTTTACAATATGAAAAATATCAGTATTGTCAATCTTTTCGGGTATGCTATTTTCTCCCGGTCCAGACATGAAATAAGGCACAGGTTTATATGTATGCTGTCCGCTCTTGAAAAGCTTGTCTTTAATGTTGTCTTGGGACAATTCTTTTGGCAAGTGCAGATTTCCCGTTTCATGGTCAGCTGTGACTATAACTGTTGTGTTGGGGTTTTGTTCGGCATATGCCAAACTAACAGCTACTGCTCTATCAAAGTCCCAGAATTCTTTTAACATATTATCTATATCATTGCTGTGTCCATATGTATCTATTTTAGCTCCTTCAACCATGAGGAAAAAGCCGTTTTCGTCATTTAGTTTATCAAGAGCAATTTCCGTTAGCCCTTCCAAAGAAAAATCACCCTCGGTGGGGATAGGCTCGTCAAATATTCCATACACCTTTTCCTTATCATTTTGTAATAAGTCCTGATACGATGTGACATACGCCCTGTCGTCTGTATTTATCTCGTCTAGATAGCTATCAAAGTATTCTCTTCCAAGCCCAAACAACACATCTATATCGGTATCTCTAATTTGTTCTAGGGCTATCTCTTGATGATTATTGCGGCTTTTGTTATGCGCAGTAAAAGCCGCGGGCGTTGCGTCTGTAACGGACTTAGTACTAATTATGCCCAAATTTTTTCCATTTTCGTTTATTAATTGACCCATATTGGTCAGTTTTTTTCCTCTTGAATAGGCTATTCTGCCATTACCGGATTTATATCCGGTCGCCATAGCAGTAGCCGACGCGGCGCTGTCCGTTGGAAAAGGTGTCAGCGACAAAGTTGTCATAGTTGCTGCAACCTCAATTTGCGTCATTGCGGGGGTGTCTAAACATGAAGCAATTTCAACATGATTAAAACCCATTCCGTCGCCAATAAGAAGAATTACATTATGAGCTTGATCATCTATTTGGGGTCTTGCGCCCATATCCTTTACGGTAAAATGATATCCTGTAATTGTACTGGCAATCAATACGGCCAGAATAGTTATTAAAACAAGAATTGTCTTAATAGGTTTTTTACTTGAAAACTTTTTCATATTTATACCTCCCGAGAAAAGTAAATACTGCCCTTTATATAGTACTTAAACTATGAAGTTATGTCAATACTTGTTGAAATTGGCTTTTCTTTCTTATAAAGTCTATTTCATATCTTAATATTGTATTTTTGGATACCCAAAATGAGATAAATAATAACAAATGTTTTTAAGAAATAAAAAAATCCACCTTTTCTAAAAGGCGGACTTTTCTTTACTGGAATTTGCAAAAGTATAAACGATTATTCGAATTCGCTTACTGTCTGGTTAATATCCTGCTGTTTTGCATCTTGCACTTGATAGTATCCTTTTTGCTGCATTCTGTTAAATAGCTCAAACTGCAACATTTCAATCATCTTAAGATTGTTGCTCATAAGACCTCTTATCTCAGGCGATGAGCCCTCTGGCAAAAAGGAGCCATAAACCTTCATTATTTCTTTTTCCTGCATCAAAAGGTCCATTAATGCATCTTTTACATTCAAACTGTGCGACATCTTTACCTCCTTGTCATTGTGAATTTAAGAATTTGAACATTTCATTAAAGTTCTTGTTGTGCCCGTCTTGAAGCTTTTTGCAAAAGCCCTTGACTTCTGGGTCTGACATTGTTTGTGAATACAACTGGCTTTTCATAGAAGCCCATTTCTCATAGTTCAAAAGGTCTGAGAGTACGCTCAAATCTTTACTGGATAATTTTGACATGTTACCTCCTTTACAAAATATCTTCATACTCTAGTCTGTCCCAAACTATTAAAGGTAATACGGAAATCTAATAAATTTTTTATAAGAAAAAATATCATATCGCCTATTATTAATCAATCATTCAACACCATATTTATAATTAATTATTATTATTTGTGTTGCGTATTGACATAACATGCTATATCGTTTATACTAAATTCGTTGTTTATAGGTATATAAATTTTTATATCAAGGAGTTTAACTATATGAAAAGATTTTTTAAGCTTATTTTATGTTCTATTATAGTTTCAACTGTTTTTGTATTTGGTCTTACGGGTTGCTCCGATGGCGTGGAAACAATGGAAGTAGGAACTGTCGAGAACGCAGATTTTCAATATTCAATCAATAAAATTGTTGACGAAGAGGGAAATACTATTGACCACTTTGCTAAAGTTACAAAGTACATAGGCGATGAAGACCTTGTCAATGTTCCCGCTCAAGTTTATTATGCCGAGCTTTCGGAAGAAATTAATGTTACAAGCATTGGAAGTTTGGCCTTTTACGACCTTCCTGTCAAAAATGTAGTACTTGCCGAAGGCATAACCATAATTGAAAATTTTTCTTTTGGTTATAGCGAGATTATGACTATTGATATTCCTTCCACTATTGAATCAATAGGCGACTGGTCCTTTGTCAATTGCATGGGCTTTAGAGAAATTATAATCAGAGCGGAAACCAGTCCAGAACTTGGTATTTACGCATTTAAGTATTATGATGAAGACGGCTCGAAAGACTATGAGATAGACCCCGAATTAAAAATTAAAGTACCTTCATTAGAAGCCTATCAGACAGAAGATGTGTTGAATAATTGGATTGAATATCAAGATAATTTGGAAGAGGTGTAACATGACAGATTCAAAAATAGTTAGTTCAAGAAAACTAAATACATATACCCCAAAAGAAAAGTACGCATATTTGACTTCGCTTGCAGGACAAAATGTTATCTATAACATTATTGGCGCATCATTAGCTTATTATCTTCAATTCACCATACTTATACCGGCTATGGCTGTCAGCTTAATTATGTCATTATCTAGAGTTTGGGATGCTTTCAATGACCCCATTATGGGCACAATAGTTGACAGAACTCGTACCCGCTGGGGAAAATGCAGGCCGTATCTTATTTTTGTTCCCCTTCCCATAATGATTTTCACAATATTGACCTTTACCAATATTGGATTTTACGGTCAAGAATCAGCGGCGATGGACGCCATGATTATAGCCTGGGCGGCCTTCACCTACATTTTATGGGGAATGATATATACAATAGGCGACATTCCACTATGGAGCATTACAGCTCTTATGACAGAAAGCGACAAAGACCGTAACAAGCTTTTGAGTTTAGCCAGAATTTTTGGAGGTATCGGCGGAGGCCTGACGCTTCTTGCAATGCAACCGGTAGCGCTTGGAATAGGAAGTATGCTCACAGATACAGCCATAGGCGGTGGCAATGCCGCTATGGGTGAAAGATATGGATTTTTATTTGCGGCAGCCATATTTTCGGTCTTAGGAAGCTTGCTTTTTCAGATTTGCGGTTTTATCGTCAGAGAAAGGATTCCAGCCTCAAAAGAAAAATATAATGTCATAGACAATTTCAAAATAATGCTCAGAAACAAACCTTTTAGACAAATACTTTTATCGGGTATCCTAAGAAGCCCCACTATGCTTTTGGCAATAGCTGCCATACCCCTTGTTACATACTATTTTGCCACTAAAGATGCGATAATGGCGTTTGTTTTTATAGCCCTTTTAGGCGGTGGTATGTTCGTAGGTCAGTTTGTGGCGATGGCATACACCCCCAAGCTTTTGACAAAATTCAGCAAAAAAAATCTATACAACTACGGAAATCTTATTGGAGTCATTCCTTATACATTGATATTCGTAGCTTATCTGATAGCTCCAAATAATTTGGACCATCCCTTGGCGATAGTGTTTACCTTTATATTGTTCCTGTTTGGCGGAGCTTCTTTTGGTCTCACAATGGTACTGCAGTCACTTATGATAGCCGACGCTGTGGATTATGAAGAGTATACAAACGGTATAAGACCGGACGGAGTCTTTTTTAGCGGACAAACCTTCTTAGCAAAACTCAACACAGGTCTTGCCACTATCATCTCCGGTGTGGCGTATTCCATAGTCAGATTTTCCGATTCCAGAGTTGCCGAACTCAACGCCTTTATAGAGGCGGGCGGCATACCAAGAGAAGAAACGCACTTTTCTCAATTTATGATGGTGCTTTTTTTCCTAGTTTCAATACCTCCGGCAATAGGCTGTATTCTTGCGGTCATTCCCACATGGAACTACGCCTTGGACGATGACGAACATCAAAGAATACTTAGCGAACTAATTAAGAGAAGACACCAAGTTAAGGAAGAAAAGAAAGAAATATAAATCATAAAAAGAACATATATAAAATTAAAAAGGCTATTATCGTTTTGATAATAGCCTTTATTTATTTCATCTCAACATTGTTTCTTTTATTTTTTTGCGGCCTTTTGCCTTTTCTTGGGATAGTTGAAGTTCTCTTTTTTTGCATCAATAATAAGGTTATAGTACATTGCTGCGTCATTTTTTGCCGCCTGAAGGTCCATATCCACACAGTATCCACATTCTATTGGTGTCGCCCCGGGTATGTCTCCTTCAAAATCGGATGCGAAGTCAAAAGTTCTTTCCACAAATGGCAATATATCGCCAGGTTCCATATCTCCAACAATTATTAGATAAAAACCTGTTCTGCATCCCATAGGTCCAAAATATATTATTCTATCCTTCCATAATGGGTCATTTCTCATATAGCTTGCGCATATATGCTCAAGTGCGTGAATAGAACCGGTATCCATAACATCTTCATGATATGGTCTTTTCATTCGTATATCAAAGGTTGTTATGGCCTTGTCCCCGGCGATATCCTTTCTGGAAACATATAATCCGGGCTTAAGCCTCATATGGTCAATTTCAAAACTTGGAATCTTTTGCATAACAAATACCTCTTTTATTTTCAGATATTTATTGTAATACATATTTATAACTAAATCAAGTTATTTGCCATTTAATGTTTATTATCTTGAAAATTCCAAGAATTCCTTTTTAATATGCTCAAAAAGCCTTTTTACTGTTACTCTATCATTTATAGTTCCATAAAGCGCGGTTGTAAAGGTTATTTCATTCTTATAGGTTGTCAACGCCAATTGATAATAAGGCGGATATTTTATAGAACCGGTATAGTACAGATAAGCAGGTATATTGCCGTTAAAGTTCACCGTATTTTCTTTTATAATTCCAATATTGCTTATGCCTAAAAGCGGGTTTTTGAAAAATGAGCCTATCAATAATTTTGCAAGACCATATGGCAAAGCATTCAAAACTCCTCTTAACAAAGGCAATCCATGCAACCCCGGGTAATCTGATTTTAGCTTATCCATATTTTGCTTGACCTTTTCTATTGTTTCAAAGATATCCTCTCCTATATCCTTTCCTATATTGCACACTATCATAGATGTCAAATTTGTTGCTCCAAGACTCTCATTTTCCGCCATATATTTTCTCAAATCCACCATACAAGGAACTCCAAGAGCTTTGTCTTTAGGAATATCGACTATATTGTATATCGCTCTGTAAAAGCAAGCGACTATCAAGTCGTTAACGGTATATAATTGCTGTTTAAGCTTTTGTTTGGCTTTTTTGAAGTCACTCTCACCTATTATCATCTTTTCGATAAAAGGTCTGTTATTGGACGATGTTTTATCTTCAAAAGGAAAACAAATCTTATCCTTTGATTTTTTGGAATATGAAATGAGTTTTTGCACCTTCTTTTTTTCTGCTTTTGAAAACCCTATTAAAATTTGCTTTTCATCTCTTGTTCCGTTTTTGAATGGAACATCTCCCTTTCCTCCGTTCATTATATCGGTATAACTGTCCGCAATAAGCTTCATCGTAAGCTTTATATCAGCTCCGTCCATAACCATATGATTAACAACAATATTCAAGATATCTTTGTTTTTGTATCTGAGTACAAGAACCTTTATCTGCTCCTTACTCTCATCCAGCTTTTGAACCAGAAAAAAGCTATGACTTTTGCTTCTGGGGTCAGTTTGAACCTCAACAAACTTTACAATATCATCAATATCAAAACTTTCATTTTCGACCCATCTAGCACGGAAAAAATTCCATTCAAACCTACTTTTTAATATGGGTATTTTTTCCAAAGCATTCAAAACAGCCTTTTTCAAAGCTGGAATATCAAGTTGATTATCAAACTCCAAATGACAATGTATCATATGGTCATTATATCTTTCCATAATATGTTGCATTTTATCCCATATTTCTGCTTTATATTTTTTCATAGCATATGCCCTCCATTTATGTATCTAACCACATTATATACATAAACAGACTTATTGTCAACAAATTTTATAAAATATATTCTTTTCTTCTGAGAATTGGCTTTATTAAAAGCTTTATATCACCTTAAATCCATAAAAAAAAGCCGATTGCTCGGCTTTTTTTATGGGTCTTATATTTTCTTATAAATTAAGAATCCACAGGTTCTTTTGTTACGGTATATCCTGGATAAAGTATCATATCATATTTGACCTTTTCTTCGGGGTCAACTTTATACTTTTGTTCTATGTCAATATACCAACCCTCAAACACATATATATGATTTTTAGGTTGACCGCTACCGGGACTTGACTGTTGAGGATCCATTTCCACTTTTTCGTCATTTCCTGTGAGAAAATTGGGTTGATTAGCCTCGTCTTCGCTCAATCCCTCTTCCAAAGTCATTCCAGCCTTGAATGACACCTCATCCAATATTCTGGGATAGTTGTTCGGGAATACACTTGGATTATCGGGGAAAGTTCTTCCTACTCCATTATTTCCAAGAGAATATGTTCCGTCCTCATAACCTCCAAGGTTGTAAGCTGTCTGCAACCCTGACCTTTTGCCTGGAGAACCGTAAATCTCAACTTTTACTTGACCTAAAGAATATCTCAAAACTTCTTCATGGCTGTTCAAAAATCTACTGATACTATGAGTTGTGTCATATTCTTCCCTTATAAGGGCTGAATCATCGACACCTTCCACATAATCGCTACCGTCAGGATTTACCTCCTTTTTCTTTATCAACAAATCTTCAAAAGCTTCTAACATTTCAGTACCGTTGCTGTACTGAGTATAATCATGTTCAAGAGTATCCTTAACCTCAGTTCTGATATTGTCCCATGATGTGTTGGTCGCTATATTAAACTGATTTTGGGGATTTGCATTGCCATAGCTTCTAACTATCTGCGCCACAATAGCGTCTGTTCTTCCTATTGTAATCTCATGCTCTTCTATCTCATCCTCATGTGTTATATCGCCGCCGGGTATACTAAGATAATTATCAATCTTAACCTGTTCCAACACAATATCTTTCTTTTCAGATTGTATGTTTCTTATCATATCGCCGCTATATGAGAGAATATGATATCTCAAAACATTGGATAGTTGTGTGTTATTCATCTTGCCAAGGATATAATCCGCGACTTTAAGCTGTTGATATTGCAAAAGCATCTTCTTTTCATCTTGTCTTGGTTTGGCTGTGCTAAGCCTTACTTGCTCATATTCAGTATTAGCGGTGTTGTATTCAATAAGCCTGTCTTCGTCGTCAGTATAAACATATAGATGGTCCATAAGTGTAAGCTGTTGCGCAAAGCCCGAATCCATTCCTCTTTGCATTTCTCTTGAATACTTAAGCTGAGGGTCTGAAAATGCTGTATTTATCTCAAAAACTTCAAGGTCAAATTCCTCAAGTAATCCTTGGAATTGAAAATGTACTTGATAGAACTCTCTATAAAAATCATATGAATATCTGTACGAACTTATATAATTGTTTCGTTGAATATCCACATAATCTAGGAATTCGGTATTTGTATATGTCTTTTGGTGCCTATACTGAAGCTCTTTTTCAAAAGTTTCATCGTCCATAGCCTCATATGCCGCTTTGTTATAGTCATAATAGTAGCCATAAAGCTGAACGGTTTGAGACCTGCTTTCAACAAAATCCTCAAAAGCTTTGAAATAAACCAAAGCATCAAAGCTCAAATCCTCTTTCACATATTCGTCATAGCTTAGTTCTGCGTCATAATCAAGGTGCATGGTCTCGGTAACTTCCATTGCATAAAGCATTTGCCTCATAACAAATCTTCCAAATTCATCGCCGGTCATACCTATTTCAAATATTTGGCGCATCATCTTTCTTCTTTGTCTTTGAACATTGTCAGAATCATCGTTGGTACTACCAGATTCGTCAGCTTTGTCCTCAAGCTTTTCCAAATAATCCCAGTCATCAAAAAAGGACCAATCGGGGTTATCTACCCATTCTCCTGTTGCCACGATAGTATCAAGTTCGCCCGTGTCAAGACTTTCTTCACCGGCTATGTAATCAACTGTGGCTATCATCTTTTCTCTTGAGAGACCCGCCTGACT
Source organism: uncultured Christensenella sp. (assembly GCA_964626765.1). Lineage (GTDB taxonomy): Bacteria > Bacillota > Clostridia > Christensenellales > DTU072 > DTU072. The sequence goes on along the minus strand of CAZVHD010000038.1, from coordinate 398 downwards.
CATTCTTCTAATGATTTCATCAGCATCAGAATTTACAAAAATCTTAAGCGGTACCGACAAGTCGTCATAATCTTCGTCGCCGAACTCAGGTCTTTCTTCTTGCCTTGCCTCAAGTTTGCTTATTTGTTGATCAACATCTCCATAGCTAACAGATTGAACATCATAATACGCTACATTTGTGCTATAATTTGTTAAATCATCCAGTATGGGGACATCAACATCATCGGTGCCGTTAGATCCATTTCCGCCATTACCATTATCACCGTTGCAAGCGAAAAGGGTCATAGCAATAAGTAATGCAACTAAAACCACAAGCATTCTCTTTATTTTCATAATTAATATGCTCCTTTATTAAATAAGTCTTTCACACCCTAATTATAACAAATGCTTTTACAAGG
>CAZVHD010000037.1:9330-10429 GCA_964626765.1 uncultured Christensenella sp. | reverse complement strand
GGCAATATCATGCCCAGTATATAAAAAATTGACCTGACTGCCTGAATGGTGGTTCTTTCATTATAATCATTACTGACCTCCACACTAAAAGCTCCCATTGGAGTAAAATACATTGTGTTGAAGGTTCTTATAAGAGTCAATCCCACAGCAAACCAGATAAATTGCCCCATCATGGACATCCCTTCAGGCACTGCCCACATAATAACGCTGACAACAGTTAAGAAGATCAAACCAAAAAGCATAAATCCATGCCTTTTTCCAAAAAATCTGTTTCTACTGTTATCTGAAAGATAACCTATTACAGGGTCGGATGCAGCGTCAAAAAAAGTTCCTATGGCAACAGCAATTCCCATAAGGGTTCCGCTTACTCCAACCGCCATAGTTCCAAATGTCATTATGTATGTGGCTACGGTGCATGATACAAGACTATATCCAAAATCACCTATGCCCATTGCGAATTTATGAGATTTTTTTACCGATGGTTTTTTTCTATATCCGTTTTCACCTGCTCCATTCATTAATACGGAATCTCCTTAACAGACTCTATTTTTTGAATACAAATAAGTATAGCATATTAAATAAAATATTACAATTATTAATGTATTAAACTTAAAATTCCCTTAAAATTTACCAAAAGAAAAACATCCTTAGCAAGCTATTCTTAAAGTAATTATATAAGTTTAAGAAACAATAACTAAAAAAGGTCAAAGCCAAGATTTTGACAACTTATGTTTGTATGAAAACCTCAAATAAAACATAACAAAATCAAAAAGAAACATATCTTTTTATTATCTTGTTTTATCACAATTTAGAAAATAATCTTTCATAAGTATCTTGATTAAAATGTGAATATATTGTGAGTTATTTTTGTAGGCTAAATTATAACGCATGATACAAGAAAACAATTGAAAGAGTAAAAAGATATCTTATTAAAAGTACAAGGGAATTTTTCGCATAAATTTGAGTACTAAAATATGAAAAAATAAGGACTTTTAATTGAACACTCTTTTAGCATAACACAAATACAAAGGATGACATAATTCCCCCGCATGGTCATTTCTTATGGTGTTTCTTTAGTTTATATAAAACCACCTTTGAA
>CAZVHD010000037.1:0-9230 GCA_964626765.1 uncultured Christensenella sp. | reverse complement strand
TAAAAACCAAAACAAAGCAGGACATATATTTCCGCATGTGTCATTTATAAAGTTTTCCTGCGTGGGTCACTTATAAAGTGTTTCTTCAGTTTATAAAAAGCCACCTTTGAAAGATGGCTTTTATAATAGTCTATGTTCTATATTCGAGTATGAAAGTTATGGCATTGAATCATATTTATTGACCAGTTTCACCAAGCACTCTTTAAGCGCTTCTTTGTCTTTTTCATCACGAAAGCTATTTTCCATCTCATTGTTAATGATTAAGGCAAGCTCTTCTATTTGCTGTTTGGTTACATTCTTATCTTCATAAACAGCTTGGTCAATAATATCAATCAGGTTTTGAAGTCTAGCTTGAGTCTCTTGAGGTGTCTGTTCGGGTGTGTCAGTGTCTTCTTTTTTAGGTTCCTCTTTTTGTTCAGGTTCTTTAACTTGCTCAGCTTCTTCTTTAGTTTCTTCTTTTTCTTCTTGTTTGGGCTCTTCTTTTTTTGCTACTGTTCCGGGCGCTGTAACTACTTCTACAATCGCCTTATCCTCAAGCTTATTTGCAAGAATCTCTTCAATAGCCAAATTGATTTCTCCGATATTCTCTGAGACAAATTCGTCTTCTTCCTCGGAATAAATAATCACTTTATTATCAAGAGCGTTTTGAAAAGCTGAAAAGTTTTCTTCAAGTTTTCTGTACTGAACTCTATAAAGAAAGTTCAAAACCGCCGCCAAAACTATATAAACCAACAAAGGGGCGCACAAAGCTGCTATTATGGCTACCACAACCTCAAAATTCGATGTAAAATCAGACAGACCGACTTGAGTTAAGCTTTTTCCTGAACTGACCATATACATAAGCCAAATAGTGAGAATTATAACCACTGCGCTTGAAATACCAAAAAATGTTTTTCCGGCCTTTGACGAGCCGCTGAATTTCTTGTCTTGCAAGACATCTTTTTTTGTTATGTAATCGGAAGGATAGCCTACTTTTTGTTCGAGAAAACATCCCCATCCCTTTTGCATATCTTCGGGCATTTTTTGCAATTCTTTATTTAGTCCCTCAACATTTTCTTCAGTGATTTCATCAGAGTTTTTCAGATATTCTTCAGTAAAAACAAGTTTTTTTCTGAAAGACTGTGTAGAACTCAATGACCAAAAAATAAGTGAAAAAAGGAACAACACGACTACCGCGGCAACTCCGCAAATTGCTAATGTCAGGTCTGATCCCAATGCCGAACCGGACAAAAAATCCTTTATCGGAGTAATAATTCCGTTTTCAATAGCTTCCATGACGCTCTCCTAAAATATAAAATTCTTTATTATTATAACATATGTTAATATTTTTGCAATACTTTTGTTGAAATTTATTATATTTTATTAATAAAATGATTTTAATGTGACACTAGTTTGTTTTGATTTATAAGATAAATGTACGCTTTTTCTATTTTTATGTTCATTAGCTCTTCGGCCGCTTTGGTGTATAACCAAAGTTGTTTTTCATATCTTTTGATAATTTCTGGATTTTGATTTTGGGTAACCTTGAAGTCCACTATATAATTCTTTTCTCCAAGTATCAAAAGGTCTATAACTCCTTGAACCAGTACCTTATCCTTGCAATCGTTATCAAGTATTTCATTCATGGGAACATAAAGCATAAACGGTTTTTCTTTGTAATATTTATTCTTTAGAGCATATTCAATTATTGGGTTTTTCAAAATATTTTCTATGAGATTTATATCAACGCTCTGAAGCAAGGCATGATCCAAAAGACCGTTGTTGCAAAATTCTTTTAACTGTTTTCTTATCTGTTCTTTATCTCTTTTTTCAAAATCAATAAGCTCCAACACTTTATGATAAAAGACTCCTTTTTCAATTCTTTGCTCTTCAGTGAGATATGAGCTTTTTTGCAGGCGCTCCTCCTCAAACTCTTCTTGAAAATCCCTTAAAGATGTTACACTATATTTCAAAGGTACAGTGGTTGCCGTATCATAGCTGTAATCAAAATCTAATCCCCTCAAATCCACATTTTCTTCTATCACAATGTCGGCATTGTCCAAAAATCTTTGCTCAAAAGAAATATCTTCTTTTATGAAATAGTTTTTTATATCGGGGTTTTTCTCCCCGGCATAGCAAAGCCATTGCATAAAATTTTGCGCCCCTTCGGTAAATAATGTTTGCTTTTCGGCTTGTTGTCCTGAAATAAAAAGATGATTTTGCGCCCTTGTAAAAGCCACATACATAAGCCTCATTAGCTCTTCTTTTTCTCTGCATTGACTCTTTAATAAAAAACTCTTTGTCAAAAGGGTGTGGCTCTTTGTTTTATTAGCCGTGTCAAAGTGCTTTACGGCCACTCCAAAATCGCTATCCGCAAACAAATCTTTATCACTTGTTAACCTGTTATCTAATCCTTTATGGGCGTCTGCTACAAATACCAAAGGAAATTCCAAACCTTTGCTTTTATGTATGGTGGTTATTTTTACTGCGTTATCCATCGTGGATAACTCATAATTTTCCTGAACAGCATTGTCATAGTATTCCAAAAACGATGTTATATTCCTGGCGAATTCCCGCCCCTTGACACTGTTTATAAAGTTATTAACCTTGCCAATTGCGTCTTCGCCCTTTTTCAAAAGACAGGCGTCAAAAACCTGAGTTAATATAGTCAACATCAGCTCGTATACGCTAGTATATGAGCTCATCTTGGCGTATCTGTCCAAATCAAAAAGCAGTGTTTCAATTTTTAACTCAATTGTTTGGTTACCCTTATAATCAAGTATGGCTTCCCAAAACATATCTTTATCGCTGTTTTTTCTGATTTCCAATAGTTCCTTTGGTGAAAAAGAATAAATCGGGCTTAACATAACCGATGTAAGAACTATATCGTCCGCCATATTGTTTATAAGTCTCAAATAGTTGACCATAAGTTCTATTTCATATTCTTTATCCTTATTAAAACCCGAGGCAAAAAAGGGTATTTGCCTTGCCCTTAGCTCTTTTATAATTTTGTCGTCTCTTTTATACATTAAGATAGCTATATCCTTATACTCAACAAGTCTTTTTTGTTTTTTATCTTTGTCGTAAATGTATTTTTTTCCCACAAAAGAGCTTATCTTATCGGCAATATATACTGACTGTATATCTTTTTTTATAGTGTCTTTAGTATCTTCTTTGACACTATAAACTCGCTTGGTCTGCAACTGCTCTTTTGTATTTTTGTACTGCATTATCTCAACAAAAGGGCTGTCAGATACCTCGGGAAAAGGTTCAGCAGAAATTAACAAGGCTTTATTTCTATAATCAACTCCGCCAAAATCTTCATTCATTATTTCACAAAACACCATATTCACAAAATTAAGAATTCTTTTATCTGAACGAAAATTGTCGTTGAGGTTTTTATTTTTGCCTATTCTGTCATCGTTTTCATAGATATTATATCTATTTAGGAATATTTGGGGTTCGGCATCCCTGAACTGATATATTGACTGCTTAGGGTCCCCTACCATAAAAAGGTTATTTTGCTTTGAGCACAGATTTATTATTTCTTCCTGAATATAGTTGGTGTCTTGATATTCATCCACAAAAATAAAATCAAAGCTATCCTTTATCTTTTGACGGCAACTTTCAATATTAACTATTTTTAAGCTAATTAAAGACAAATCATCAAAATCCAGTTTTTTTCTTTTCTGTTTTAACTGTTGATATCTCTGTTTTACCTCAAAGACTATTTCTAAAAGTTTTTTAACATCCTTGACGCTGTCAGCCAAATGCTTACTGTCAACTGAATTTTCATTAAGCTCTTTTTTAATACCTTTTATGTACTCTTTAGTATATCCCGTAACCGCTGTGATTTTGTCATTTTTTTCTGCTTGCTCGCCAAAAAGGTCTTTGGGCTTTCTTGGTTTGTTGGAAATCTTTATTTCATTTATGACAAAAGAAAAATCCTTAAAATTATCTTTACTATAAATCGTGTACAAACAATTAATAATCTCTTTTATATAATCCTTATATAGAGAATAAAGTAAGGGGGTTGATTTTTCCAATTCAACCAACAGATTTTTCAGCTCCTCGCTAAATCTTCTGAACATTTTTTTATGATAATTCATATAGAACAAAATAGCTGGATTTTTATCAAGGTCAAAAGACAACACATCATAAGCTTTGAGTTGAAACTGTTCGGGGTTTTTTTGCTTATTCATAAAAGAAAACATATCCCTGATAGCTTTTTTTAAGGGGGATATATCTCTTGATTTTATAAACCGCTCCACAAGAAAGAAGAAATCGTCATCTTTTTGGTGAAGGTATTTTTCAATAATTTGGTCTATTGACTCGTTAAAGAGCATGCCTGCTTCCTTTTCATCGGCAACTTCAAAAGCCGGGTCATAACCGATTAAAGCGTAAAACATCTTGAAAATGTTATAGAAAAAACTATCTATTGTACTTATATTGCTAAAATCTATAAGGTCAAGCTGTTTTTTCAGATGTTTTTTGTCACTGTCTTTTTCTCTTAATTTCTCCAGTATTTTCTTTATGAGCTTTTCTTTCATCTCGGCAGCGCTTGCGTTGGAAAAAGTTATTATTAAGAATCTGTCCAGGTTATGGCCGCTTTCAACAAGCCGCATCACCTTTTCTAGCATAACAGTAGTCTTACCTGTTCCTGCCGAAGCGCTTACAAGCATATTTCCGCTATCTTCCAGTACGCTTTGTTGAGCTTTTTTCCACTTAATCTTTGACATGCATTTCCTCTTTAATAAAATCATACTTTTTGATTGAAGGCTGCGTTCTTTTTCTTATTTCTTCCACCGAACAATGACTGTTGTATTGACAGTTGTCACAAATTTTTTCCACAGGAGCTTTATCCATATTTCCTTGGCATATCTCATCAATAGCTTTTTCTATTAATTTATATACATATGAGCATATGTTTTCAAACTCTTTTACGCTCAACATATTCTCCGTGGAATTTATTGGGTTTTTAGGAAATTCTCGAGGGCTTGCGGACAGACTCAAAATTTCTGAATTTACCTTTTCTCCTGTCTGACAAGCCTCCTCCACAAATATATTGTCAAGCGCCTTAATATTTTCCTCTGATTTTTCAACTTGTCCCTTCAAAGCAAATCTTTGCTTTTGGCTTCTATAACCGTCCGGAATTGGAAGATAAAAAACTCCCGCTGGCTGATAACCGTTTTGCATAAACACGCTCAAATATACATAAAGCTGAATTTTCTTTCCATAATAAACATCCTGAACTTTTCCGTCAGCCGCCCCTGTTTTGTAGTCTATTATGGCAACTTTTCCATCAAAGGTATCCACTCTGTCAATTTTGCCATGAATACTGAACTTTCCCTTCTGGGTGTGAATAGTCAACGCTTTGAAATCTTTGTTGCCCTGTTTGAAATACAATTCCAAATATGTCGGCGTAAAAGATGAATTTTTGACATTTTTAGTTAAGAGCTTTATCGCGAACATACATTCTTTTTTGATGTTATTTAAGATATTCTTTCCGTACTCGTCTTGACAAAATCTATTTGTAAGCTCATCGTCAAAGACCTGGTCTATCGCCTTTTTTGCCTCCGCAACTATTTCATTATCGCTTATAGTTCTTATACGATTTTTAACAAATGAAAAATACTTTTCTAAAATATCATGAATGATTATTCCAATATCCTTTACTCTAAGGTCGGGAATGGGCTTTTCCTTTACCTTCAAACCATATCTCAAAAAATGCACATACGGGCATCTGAAATAACTCTCTAGCTGACTGACGCTTGTTATATAGAAATTGTTTTGCTTTTTGAAAAAATAGTCTTCAAGATTTTCACAACTCTCTTTTTTTATATTTCTTTCTAGCCTCTCAAGCTTTTGTGAAAACCCCTTCCTCTCAAGATATTTCCGAACTGATTCTTTATATTTTTTATCGACGCTGTCGCTTATGTATTCGTAGAATGCATTTTGAGGCGTTGCAAGATGATACATCAAACCCTGTTTACTATCAAATTCTTCATGCTCAATAGAGGAGGATATTTCCTTATTCAATAAGTGGCTAAGCTCTTTTATGCCCTCGCCAAAAAGCATGGGCTCGCCTTTTAAGCTGTAATTTGAAGCGCTTACATATAGCTTTTTTGCTTTTACAATCAAATCCGTCAAAATAAACTGTTCAAATGTATTGTTTTCCATTGGGTTTGGCTTAATATCAAGAGAATATTTCTCAAGATTTAATATATCCGCATATGTAATAATAGTCTGTTGCTGGTTTTTGAAAGGGAAAAAGCCCTGATTTGCGCCGACAATAAACATTATATCGTTCTCACTGAACCTGCTTTCTTTTGTGTTGCCCACAAATACGCTGTCTAAATACTGAGGCAAAAGCGCAATTTCCATACTGTTAAGCCCTGCTGTAAAAATTGAGTAGTACTCGTCCACGGCCATTTCTTCTCCGCCCAAAATATCTTTAATTTCCTCAATCAGCTCAATTATTTTATCATGGCATTGCTCGGACGCTTCATAATTTGGGTGATTATTTTTCCAATTTATTTGAGGAGCGATTTTACAAAGCTTCAAAAGAAACTCGGAGATTTCACTTGCGTAACAAACCCTTGTAAGACCGTCTGTTATTTCTACAATCTTTTTTCTTATAATTTCATGGTGTGAAAATTCTCCTAAAGAAAATTCTTTTATAAACCTATTAAAGTTTATATTATATTCCAAACAATAGTTTTCAAACGCCTCGGCTTGTCTTTTTTCGATACCAAAATAAGGATGCTTGGTCAGCTCCAGAACATTTTCTCTTCTGAAATTGTGCATAACCGCTTCCATAACCGCCAACAAATATTTTGCCGTAAGACTAAAGCGTGAAGAATATTTCTGATCAATAAAAAAGGGTATATTAAATCTGTCAAAAATATCAATTATACATTTTTTATAGTCCTCATTGCAGCATACTACAGAGATATCCTTAAATCTTTTTCCCCTCTTTATGTGATAAATGATTTCTCTTGCAACCGCCTTGACTTCCTCATAAGGATTTTTTTCACCAAACAGTCTGACTCTATCTATATTTTGCGCCCGCATACTTTTACTGTTATAAGCAAAAAACTCCCTGTGCAATACATCAAATGGCTTATCAAGTTTTTGAAAGCTGTACTGCTCGTTGACTTTGATATTATTATTTTGACAATAATCTTTCAAAGCCTCTATCTGTGTTGAAGGAAACAAAGCCTTATTGGCCCCTTGGCTGTCTGTTGCTGCGGCTATATTGACACTTTTTGTATAACAGAGCAACTCACATATGATATCTATCTGCTTTTGTGAATAAACATTAAATCCCACCACATAAATATGACTTTGGGTAATCAAATTATCACTTTTGATAGCCCTTATGAAACTTTCAAGTCTTGATATGGTATCTGAATAAGAGGTATTAAGCGTGCTTTCATATTCAGAGTATATCAAAGCGATATCCTGATACTTACCTCTTTTTTCTAATGGCATCAATGATACAGCCTGTTCCAATCTCTTTACTGATATGGATGAATTTCTCAAGGACGCCACAACAGCAAACATTTCTTTTGCAAAGCCTATGGAAAATGTCATTTTATTGAAATACACAAAATCTTTTTTGGTTTTTTCAATGACTTTTTTCATTAACATAACCGTTGCCTCTTTTGACAAAAACCTTTCATTTTGCTTGAGTGTTTTTTGGGCAAGTCTTGAAAAGCTGACAACATCTATATTAAAGCTGCCTTTCAGGTTAAGTCTATCGTATATTTCTTTTTCCACAGAAAGCGAATATCTGTCTGGCGCTATAACAATATGCCTAGAAGAAGATAAGTTATTCTTTCCAAGTCTGTCGATTGCGCTTGACACTGCCGCATTAGTGGTGTTGGATGAGAAAATATTTAATTCCATAAGGGGATTTTATCACAAAACACAAGCATTTTCAATGCTTAAATGTCCTTAGTTCAGTACATAGAAAAATACAATATATGCTCATACATTTAGCTTAAGGCGAAAAGACATTAAATTCTTTTATCAATAGGCGAACATAATTATTTATTATAATATTGTATCCACAATAATAATTGACTTTTACCATTATTAAGCTTATAATATAAAAAATTCTTAAAAAGGTGATTTGGCTATGAAAAAAATGTTTTTAACTCTAATTATATGCGCGGTATCCTTGTTTACTTTTACTGCCTGCGATGGAGAAATTCCTCCCGGCATAGCTTGGGCAAGTAAAGATATATTAACATACGAAGTAAAAGACGGAGACCAAGACGCAGGCGAGTTGCAAATTACCACTCAGAGAATTTATGACGAAGAAGATAAGTACCTTGATGAAAATCTCTACGAAGACGCAGACCAAAGAATAACCATGACCTATACCTTTGGCGATGAACAAATGCTTGTCGAAAGCCTTATGAGCGGGATGAGCCCTGTGGCAACCCTAAAAACCGTAGACACATCACAAAAAAACTATACCCTATCCAGTTATTTTTCAGATAACTATTATTATTATACCCTGAAAGAAAACGGTATTGAAACTTCCGACAGAATAAAAGCAAAAGGCGATTTCATTGACAATGACATTATGTATATATACCTAAGATGTTTTGATCTTGATTCGGGCTTTACAAAATTATTAAATATTCCCGACCCATTCAATAACGACACACAATCTTTGACCGCAAGAAGAATAGGCACAAAGGAGCTAACCGTGCCTTATCCCGACAAAGACAAAGTTGTTGAAACAATAGCTATTTCCATTGAAAGAAATTCAACGCCTGTTGGCGAGTCAATATATGTATACTATACCCCGGAAGACGATGAATACAATATAACAGGCAGTTTGGGCTCTCTTGACGACAGCAAAAAGTTCCCTGTCAAAATTGTTGAAAACAATCTTACTTTTAACTTAATTGAAATCACCGTAGTATAATTGTTTTACTATAAGAGAATTTCCTTAATAAATAAATTCATTAATTATTAAGCGATAAGCTTTTCTTATCGCTTTTTTTATTACACCCATTTGAATGAAATCTTAAAAGTATATCTTCGACTTAACCTTATCTTTTAGATAAATATCTTTATAAGAAACACTTCACTTTACGCCATGAAAAATGTTAAACCCCATCACCTTTTAATTATGTCCATATGAAAAAAATAATTTATTTCATTTTTATAATAGTTTACCCTTCAACCTTTTTCATCTGATAGGGAAAATCAAGTCTGCAATACTATATGTA
>CAZVHD010000036.1:0-10569 GCA_964626765.1 uncultured Christensenella sp. | reverse complement strand
ACTTGCGTTGTCCAAATCAATTTCCTTTGCCCCCAATCGATAGGAATTAGCAAACATGTTGAGAATTTCTTTTTTTACCATTTTTCTTAATGGAAGATGAGACGCCATGCCATAGGTTGCAGCCACTCCTTTTTCGGCAAGTTCTGGATGTTCTTTAGCGTATTTTACGCACTCTTTCAAATCTTTGAGGTATTCGTCCACAATTTCATCGGTATGAGAAGCAGTAACCATTGCATGTATACCGTCCGGGCGTTGAAGACAATCCAAATGCCAACCTCTGTCAAGCATAAGTTTTCCTACCACAAAGATATTCACTTCAGAATCTGTGGAATAATACGCCAACAGACTTGCTTTGGGTTCTCCATAAAGCTTAAGAGACGATATAGACTCTATACCTTTTTTGAGACGGTCTGATGCGCGCATTGTGCGTTTTGCTATATCCATATAGCCCTTTTCACCATTGGCCTGAATGGCCGCCCACGCCGCGGCGTAGGCGCCGCCAGGACGGGTTCCCAATAAAGCCGGAGACGCGAATATTCCTCCCGGCCAATCTTGTTGCACAAAAACCTGATGCTTAAATGTCTTGAGGTCTCTGTATAGTATACAAGAAGCCCCCTTTGCGGCATATCCGTATTTATGAATATCCGCACTCATTGAGGTGACTCCCGGCACTCTGAAATCCCATAGAGGCAAAGATACTCCAATTTTTTCAAGGTAGGGCAAAAGGTAGCCTCCCACACAAGCGTCAACATGAAAAGGTATTTTATATTTTTGGGCAAGTTCTCCCAATTTCTCTATGGGGTCAATTATACCGTGGGGATATTCTGGAGAAGAACCCAAAATCATTACTGTGTTTTTGTTTATCAGTTTTTCTAGTGCCTTGACATCCACAGACATATCTTCAGCCAAAGGAGCTCTTCTTATTTTCACTCCAAAGTATTCCGAACCTTTGTCCCATGCTACATGAGCGGTTTCAGGGATAACCATTTCCGGCTTTTTTATGCCTTTCGAGCGTCCCAAATCCCGATAGGTTTTGACCGCTAGAAGACAGCTTTCCGTACCGCATGAAGTTACCACTCCGGCGGCGTTTTCGTCAACATGTAAAAGCTCCGCGGTATATTTTAAAATCTCTTTTTCCAACCTCTTGAGACTTATGAAAGCTGTGGGATTTAGACCGTTTGCGGAAAAGTACTTTGAATATGCCTGATTCAAAAACTGTGTGTAATCTTCATTGAGATAATAAACCAGACTCCATGTTCTGGCTTGTTTGTACAGTGGATCGTCAGCGCCAAAAGATTTAAGGTCATCTAAGATTTCATTGTAAGGACGACCTTTTTGCGGAATGTATTTCATTTATACCTCCAAAAATTTATAAGTTATATTAAATCCATAATGTATACAAATAATAAATGCCAATGCCGATATAATTTCCGATAGCGTATCCTATAATTCCGGTAATAAGTCCGGTTATCATCACATTTCTATTCTTGAGCGCATTTGCAACAACAGGAACAAAGGGCGGAGAGCATACTGCTGAGGTTGAGACTATTATTAAAGTATCTGTATCAATTTTGAAAAGCTTGCAAAACAATGCGTGTATCAAGAGGCTGCCAAAAATTGAGATTGTCACATAAGCAAAAATAATCCAGTTAATATTTATAAGAGCTTTGACATCTGCCATGGACGCCACAGTAAAACAAAATACATAAATCAAATACATGCCCATTTGAAAGGTCTTTTTTGTTTCCCGAATAGGTTTAACAAAACTAAAAGCTATACCGCCTGTGGTGATAAGCAAAATAGTTATCGGGGTAGCGTATGTCCCAAAAAAGTTCCCTATAACAAAAGCCATCCCCAAAAGAGCCGCCGATAAAAAGAAACATCCCGCAAGTCTAAGAAATATTGTTTTGGAAAAGAACCCCTCATAGGCTTTTATAGATTCGTCAAAACTGCTTTCATTGATTTTTCTTTCTTCGGGCGAGGTGTTGTCGTCCACCACCACATAAGGTTTCATACGAAATATTTTTATAAAAAGAGGTCTTGCCAAAGTAACCAAAAATACTATGTATATCATTGATATAACGGTGTCATATGTATTAAATAATATGTAATTAACAGTTGAGACGCCTATGCTTTTATAAATCGCTGCTATATTCGGCGTACCTCCTGTATATACTCCTGTTGCAAGCCCTGAAAGCTGGGCGCTGATTTCATTCTTTCCAAAGGCAAAGAATAAAACAACAGTTATTATCACAATGGAACTAATGCCAAGAATCATGCTTAAAAGCCCTGATTTTGCCATTTTTATCCATTTCTTAACATTAAGGGAAAACAACAAAAGAGGTAGCGCCAAGGTAACGCTAATATCCTGCAAAGTAGCTTGCATCCCCCCTATAAAAGCCTGGGGCAGAATCTCCACATTACCTACTATGATACCTGATATGTAACACAAAAGCACTATCCCCAGCTTGTTAAGAATTTTAATTTTTGAACAAAGAAATATTATAACCGCCGGAAAAACCAAAAAGAGCAAAGTCACCATAACAGATAAAAATAAATCCATTCCTGTTATAAAATAAAGACCAATGCATAACGCGCAAATCCCCAAAATAGCCAACACAACAATAAGTCTTCTTTTATTAAGTGACATGTATAAGTTCTTATTCTCTAAATTTGCCATAAAGTCCCCTTACTTCAGGATTGTTTCCAAACATTAAGATAATAACACACTATAATTAATTTTTCAATACCTGATTTTTCATATATTTAATCAAAAAAATATTCTCCCTTGTAGAAAGGGAGATATAATCTTATTAATGTTTATTCTATAATACGATTGGATTATAAGGTCATACTGTTGCCAGCCAGAATCCGCTCTAATATGCTGTTTCACTGTCAACAGGAGCCTACTATGATTCGATTTTAATTGCGGGCTTATCTATATTTTTTTACAATTTGAGTTTGCCTTTTACTGAGCAAAAAGCCTGCAAATATTATGATTATTGTGCCCAAAGAAACAAAAACATATGACCAGAATGAAGGGGCGGTCATAGCGTAAACTACAAAGTATATAAATATGGGTGAAAGCTGTTGAGGAATTTGTTGTGTGGGAATGATTATGCTTGCGTTTCCTTCAGCAAGAGCTTTTTGAAAATGCACTGTTCCCGCCAAATTTGTGGCAAGCACAATTGGGCCTGTAATCAAAAATAATACTATTGTCAAAGTTTGAAATCCATCGGAGAAAAAGGATTCAACCGACATTATCATAGGTTGAATTCCTAAATTTGCAATAGCAAAGGGTAGACTCGAGCCAAGAGCCATTAAAACGGCCTTTTTTTTGGATTTTTTCCCGCCATAATAAAATCCAAGCCAAAGAGCAAAAAGGATAATAACAAATATTGAAAGCCTTATTATGAAAGCCTTATCTTGAAATCGGCTTAAATCTGCTTCTATGGACAAACGGCTGAGGGAAAGAAAGACAATACCAATAATAAGCATCGCCATAGCGATATATTCCTCTTTTTTTAGCTTTTCTCCTAGAATTTTTACCGAACCCAAGGCAAGCACAATAAATCCCGTTGCAAAAAGTCCGGGGAAAAGCGCAGGGCCAATAAGCATTTGAGCTATTACCGTAAAGACTGTGGTAAAAACGAGAATACAAGCTATGCCCGTCAGCCATAGTTTGTTTTTGAATAAATCCCACATGGTGACAAGACCTTTTTCCGCCATGACATTATTTATGGCTTTTTTTTGTAGTATCTGACCGAAAAAGCCCACCATTCCCGCAAACGCCGCGGAAAATAAACCTATAACATAATACATATTATAATTCCTTAACAAAATACTTATAAACCTATTTTATTATACCATACATATGTTAAATCTATAAAAAACATTTTTATATTGTGAAAATTTATCTATTGTTATATAATGTATTTGTGTTTTTAATTAGACATTAAACTTCAAGAAAAGTATTTAAGCTCTCATCTCAAAATAAGAGTTTAATCAAAAGGAATGCAATGAAAGTTTTTCAGGAAAAGAACGATTTTAGAAACAATGCTTTTTTAAGGATAATAACCTCAAATAATCTCTTTATCTGGTTAATTGGATTAGTAATAATGGTCTTCTGGTCATCCGAAATATGGGTATATGGTATTTTATGTTTATGCTTAATGGCAACTGTGGCTCTTGTGCTTTGCAAGGACACATCAAGAATTTTGGCGATATTGTTTATGTTCGTTTTTGTGATATCCGCAGACAGACACAACCTCAACAATTTTGGCTGGGTTATCGGCGTATCTCTTGGTCTTTTGTTTGTTGGTATAATATTTCATATAATTCATTTCAAGCCTAGATTTATATCCCTTTTTAAGGAAAGAAAAATAAAGGGATTTACCTTGGCGACGCTCTTACTTATTTTTCCTATGGTTTTGGGGGGTATTGGCAGAGGCGACAGAAATATAGGAGTTATATTGCTTGTTCTGGCGCTGATGCTCGTAATATCTGTTTGCTATTTGTTCTTTCTTGCCACAACCGAAGATAAAAATCCAGAGGCTATCATTAAACTTATGGTTTTGGTTATGTTTGTTTCGGGGCTTGTGATTACTAGTCAAATGATTGTCTATTATATCAGACTGGGAAGCTTTGAAAGCATTCTTGATTCTGTATATCATAAGTCCATAAATGTGGGCTGGGCAGGGCCCAACAATGTTTCGCCCATGCTGGCTCTTTGTTTGCCGTCAAGTTTTTATTATGCCATAAAAAAAAGAAATTATGGATATTGGTTTATTATAATAGCTTGTATACAATATGTACTTATATTATCAACCTTAAGCCGTGGCACAATACTTTTCACCACTCTTGCCCTTCCTTTTATGTTATGTTACACGATGGCAAAATCTGAAAATAAATTGGGGACGGGTCTTGTTTTGTCACTATGCTGCGCTGCCGGTATCGCTTTAATGGCTTATTATGGACCACAACTATTGGATATTATAAATAGAATGATAGGAAGAGGCCTAGACGATAGCGGAAGAATTGAACTATATAAAGACGCTTTGCAAGTGTTCAAAAAATATCCTTTATTCGGGGCGGGTTGGGATTATCGCCTTGGAGAAATGGCAGGCGACGGTTATACTCCTTACTGGTATCATTCCACTCCTTTCCAAATTTTGGCGAATATGGGGATTGTGGGAGCGGTATTCTTTTCTTTGTTTTCATTTTGGAGATACAAAAACGCCTTTTTCACAAAAAAATATCGTGTTGCCAAATACACTATTGGCGCCGGCCTTTTGCTGTTTGAATTATACGGGTTTGTGGATGTAAATTATTTTGGACCTACCTTCTTTATTAGCATGCTGATTATGAGTTTTGCCATTGATAAAAGTCTAACAATTCAATCAACTAAGACCCTTGAAAAAAAGAATAGCTATTAAACAATCTTTAAGAATACACTTTATTTTGCATTAAATACTCTGTTCTTAATTCACTAAAAAAGTATCTTATAAAAATCTTAGGCTTATGTCCATAGCCTTTACACTATGCGTCAAAGCCCCCACGGAAATAAAATCAACGCCAGTTTCCGCCACTTTTTTCAAATCCTTTTCTCCCATATTGCCGGACGCCTCAACCAAGGCTCTTCCCCCCACGATATCAACTGCCTTTTTCATTTCATCAAGATTCATATTGTCTAACATTATTATATCAGCTTTGCCCTCAAGAGCCTCTTCGAGCATGTCCATATTCTCAACTTCAACCTCTATCTTAAGAGTATGCGGCGCGTTCTGTCTTGCTTTTGATATGGCTTTTTTCACGCCTCCGGCAGCCTTTATGTGGTTATCCTTTATTAGAATTCCATCTGAAAGATTATAGCGATGATTCATTCCGCCGCCTGTCTTTACTGCATATTTTTCCAATACCAACAGGCCTGGAGTGGTTTTTCTGGTATCAGTAATTTTTGCTCCCGTTCCTTCTATGGCCTTGACGCATTTTTGAGTTTTGGTGGCTATTGCCGATAAATGTTGCAAAAAGTTAAGAGCAATTCTCTCTCCTATAAGGGCTGGCGCAGCTTTTCCACTTATTGAGGCAATAATATCGCCTTTTTTGACAAAAGATTTATCATCATAAAAAACATCAATCTTTATTTTATTATCTAAAAGCTCATACAATCTTTTCACTACATTCATTCCGCATATGACTCCGTCTTCTTTTGCTATAAAATTGCCTTTACATTCAAGCTCTTTATCCACAACGGACATTGTGGTTATATCCGATGTGCCTATATTTTCAAGCAAAGCTCTTTGGATTATTTCATCATACAATATATTCATTTATTATCTCCTTCTTGTTTGTCTTCTCTGTAATGAGCGCCCACGCTTTTTTTGCGTTTTAAGGCGGCCTTTAGGATTCTTAAAGCAACAATCGCCATATTCATAGTTTCAAAATCTTGATTTGTTATAAGTTTTGCTTCTTTCATTATGTTATAGTACTCTGTTATACTTTCTAAGGCTATTTGCATATCCCTTTGATTTCTTATTATTCCTCCGTTTTTGGTCATGTAATCTCTTATTTTGGAACGGTAGGTCATAATATCCACTTGCATATCGTATTTTTTTTCAAACTTAATAGCTTGACTTGATTTCTTTATTATTTCTTTATTATTAATATCTTCTGCGCACCTTCTGCCAAACACAAGACATTCCAATAGGGAATTGCTTGCAAGCCTGTTTGCTCCGTGGACTCCGCTACAAGCAGATTCTCCTAAAGCATAAAGACCGTTGATATTTGTCTTTGCCCATAAATCTGTCTTTACTCCGCCCATAAAATAGTGCTGAGCCGGCACAACGGGTATCCATGTCACAGCCATATCAATATCGCTTTTTAAGCAGGTTTGATATATTTTAGGAAATCTATTTTTCAAAAATTTTCTATCTTTATGGGTGATATCCAAATACACACATGGCAAATCATGTTTCTTCATCTGGTCAACAACAGCCCTTGACACAACATCTCTTGGCGCCAAATCTCCAAGTGGGTGATACATTTTCATAAATCTTTGACCCTTTCTGTTTTTCAAAACAGCGCCTTCGCCTCTAACGGCCTCGGATATAAGAAAATATCTCATGTTATTGTCGGGATGAGTGAACGCTGTGGGATGAAACTGTACAAATTCCATATTTTTGGTTTTTGCCCCCGCCCTAATACATGTGGCGATACCGTCTCCCGTGGATGTCAGGGAATTTGTGCTATTGCGATAAAGCCTGCCTATTCCTCCTGACGCCATAATAACATTTGAGGTGTTTATTTGTATTATTTTATCATTTTGTTGGCATAATACCCCTGTTGTCTCATTATTAAAAGTGAGTATATCCAAAAGCATGGTATTATTTTTTATGTCAATATTATCTTTTTGTAATACCTTCTCCAAAAGCTTTTTTGTAAGATGATATCCTGTTGAATCCCCTCCACAATGTACAATTCTGTTGCGGCTATGCGCGCCTTCTCTTGTTACCATAAAATTATCGTTTGAATCTTTATCAAAAGGAACGCCCATTTTTTCTAAAGTCTTTATTTCATACGGGCCCTGTTGCACTAGAATTTTAACGGCCTCTTTGTCACAAAGCCCTGCGCCGGCTTTTAAGGTGTCTTTATAATGCAAATCAAAACTATCTTCTGAAAGACATATAGAAGCGATACCTCCCTGAGCTAACATGGAATTACAATTATCAAAATCACTTTTATTTATAATGAGTGTTTTCAGTTTTTTTTCAAGATTAAAAGCGGAGTATAGTCCCGCCACTCCGCCACCGACAATAACCACATCATAATCCTTTACTTCATCAACAGCCCGATTGCTGTCCAAAACAAATCTTTGCATTTTTTATAAACTCAACATCTTATGTATACAGGTCGACGCCTTTTTTAGGGTGGCCTTATCAATAATTACCTCATATTTTTCATCTTTCAAAGAATTATACAAGTCCTCTAGCGATATCTTTTTCATGTCCCAACACACAAAATTATCTTTTGCCATATAGAATCTCTTTTGGGGATAGAGCTCTTTTAATTTATATAATATCCCCTGTTCGGTACCAATAATAAATTCATTTTCATCTCTTTGCCCCACAAATTTAATTATACCCGAAGTACTTGAACAAAAATCCGCCATTTCTTCAACCTCTCTTTTGCATTCGGGGTGAACAAGCAATAAAGCGTTTGGATGTTTCTTTTTCATCTTCATAATATCCTCTACGTTCACTCTATCATGAACAGGGCAATATCCAAAATCGGTTATAATCTTTTTGTTTGTCTTTTTCTGAACAAATCCTGCAAGATTCTTATCTGGAAGAAAAATTATCTCATCTTCTTTAATGGAATTGACCACATCAACTGCGTTTGAGGATGTACAGCATATATCCGTCAATGTTTTCGCCTCTACGGTAGAGTTTATATAGGTGACCACTTTGGCTTTAGGATGAGCTTTTTTGAGCTTTTTAATGGTTTCTTTGCCTATCATGGTTGCCATTTCGCAATAAGCGTCTTTAACAGGAAGAAGTACTTTCTTATCCGGAGCGATAAGTTTGGCGCTTCCTCCCATGAAACTCACCCCGCAAAAGACTATTAGACTCTGTTTACAGTCACGGGCAATTTTGCTAAGTTCAAGAGAATCTCCCACAAAATCAGCTATTTCTTGAATCTCATCGGGCTGATAATAGTGTGCGATTATTAACGCATCTTTTTTCTTTTTTAAGTCTTTAATTTTTTCTTTTAATAACATTTTTATCTTCTTTTATGCTTTGATTTATTTTTATTATATCATACAGCGTCCAGTTTGTTAAATTGTTTGCTCTAAACAAATAAAATCATGAAAACATACTAGCCTTTATTAAATTATCAATTAGTATCCTACCATCTAATTTTTTGTTCTTAAAAAGGCAAATACCTATAAAAATTATGAGATCTGGCAATACTACTGCAGACTATTATGGTATTGGATAAAGATAAAGCTTGTAAAGTTAACGTTATTTTGTAAGCCACAATTCGTCAACCTTTTTTCCTGTTACTTTTTCGCATATTTGTTTTTCTTTGTCTGTTAACAAGATTGAGCCCTTTTCTCTTTTTTCCTTAATCAATCTTTTAATTATGTTATGGGAACTTTCGTCTAGGGCATAGGTCTTAGACACTATTATCATCGCTATACAAAAAATTATTGGAATTATGGAGTACATAATCTTTATAGCGAACATTGACGAGGATGTCGCCATTTCAGGCGAAGCTTTGTCTGTCTCAAGGCCAAAAGCCTCCAATATAAGACCAAATACTGTTATAGCAAACCCTGATACAATTTTTTTACCCATTGTCGTAAGTCCCGCGTTTATGCCCTCACGCCTTTTTCCATAGATTATCTCATCTACATCGGATAAATCGGGAAGCAAAGTCATCGGCACAAAATTCAGGCAGGAAGTCCCTGCCCCCAAAAATGCAACCGAGATTAAAAATACCCATACAGGAGTGTTCGGCGTTACAAACAAAGCTATGACGGCAGATACAATTATTAACGGTATATCCAGCAGATACGGTCTATGTTTATTGTATTTTTTCATTAATAAAACATTAATGGGGAAAAATCCGATTTCCATAGCGCCTTTTAGGTTGACAATAAGAAAAACCAGCGTAAATCCGACAATAAAGCTCTCTATATTTCCGTACATTAAATATACAAAAATGACCATAGACGACAATATGGCGCAAGCCACAAAAGCCCCTGCAAGGTTCAGAAAATAATACTTTTTATAGGTACTGTTTGTCAAAACCTCTCGGTAGGATTGGAAAACTTTTTTTAGAGTAAGTTTATCTCCTTCTTTATTTTTATACTTTTCCTTAGTTCCTAAAAATGTAATTATCAACGGAATGGCAAAAAACGCTCCCAAAACAAGACCTAATATAATAAAGTTAGGCTCAAAAGACTCAGATAGTGGATTTTCGGTTGTGACGGGAATCAGCGCTTCATATATGTAAGTTGACACAACACACGCCACTCCTGAGAATATCATTCGCAACGAGGAATAATTAGTTCTTTCCTTGTAACTGTCCACCATTCTTGGGAGCAGGGCTTCATAGGGCACTATCGCCATAGTAAAAGCTGTGCTGAAAAGTATGTAAGCAAAAGCAAAATAAAAAAACTTTGCTATTTCAGATTCTATTCCCCAGCTGTACCACATCATGAAATAGGTGATAAAAACAGGAATGACCGCAATCAAAAAATACGGTCGGCATGATCCCCACTTGGTTCTTGTTCTGTCCACTATCACACCCATTATAGGGTCGCTGAAGCCATCCCAGACCTTGCCTATTCCTGTTACCAGACCGGCAAGCCCGGGCGACAATCCTGCCACAAAAGTTAAAAATGCAAAATAGTACAGCGATATAACCTGATTAACCCCGCCCCCAAGCATATCAGTTGCGCTATAAGCAAGCATCCCGCCTATCTTCTTTTTGTTCATTTTCATAAACTTTTTCCTTCTTAAGCTAAAAAAGAAACATGCCCGCTGCTATATATGTTATCAAAGT
>CAZVHD010000035.1:655-10668 GCA_964626765.1 uncultured Christensenella sp. | reverse complement strand
GTAGTATACAACCAAGGCAGTATCGTTCATCTTGAATGTTCGGGGGCCATGAGTTATGATTTTTCTTCAATGAATATACTGAAATCTCTTATTGGCATCTTATCCAATAAAAAAATCATTATGCAAAGAAAAGAGGCAATGGAACATATGGGCGCCGCATATATGGCAAACGGAATTGTTACTTTGGCAGGCTCAAGGTTATATACCTCCCTTGCGGATACCGATAAAGTGATAGACGAAGCCTTGAACAAATTTGACACAGTGTTTTCAAAAGTAGTAAAAACTGACAAGGGTATTCATAAAAAATGAAATACATTATCTCACACGATATGGGCACAAGCTCAGTAAAAGCTGTATTGGTTGACTTTAAGGGTAAAATAGTATCTGCATGTAGCTCGGATTATGCAACTTATTATCCGAATCCGGCATGGGTGGAGCAAGCTCCTTCGGAGTATTGGAAGGGAGTATGTGATGCCACCAAAGGTTTGTTGGAAAAGACAAGCATAGATAAAAAAGACATCAAAGGAATGGTTTTTGCCACTCAAGCCATGGGCATAATTCCAATGGACGAAAAAGGAGAGACCTTATATAACAATATTTCATGGGTGGACGGAAGAGCTGAAAAACAAGCGCAGAGCATAATGAAAAAACTAGGTGGAAAAAAGCTGTTCACTATGCTTGCAGGCACACCTATTATGGGAAAAGATGTCATAGCAAAATTAATATGGCTCAAGGAAGAAAAGAATGATATATACCAAAAAACCAAATATTTTTTGGATGTAAACGGGTTTTTGAAATATAAGTGCACGGGCAAAATGGTTGCAGAACTTAGCGGGGCGTCCTCGTATGGATTGGACTTGAAGAAAAAGGAATTTCTTTCAGTATTCAGCCTTACCGGTTTGGACATAAAAAAACTTCCGCCACTTGTCAAAAGCGTTGATATTGTTGGAGGTCTTACCGAGAAAGCTGCCTTAGAGCTTGGATTAGAAGAAGGAATGCCTGTATTTGGTGGGTGTGACGATGTTCAAAGCGCTTGTATAGGCAGTGGAATGACAAAGAGCGGAGAAATACATATATATCTTGGCACCTCGGCATGGGTATGCGCCTGTTCAGACAGTGAAACCAAATTCAAAAGAGGAGCGGCGGCTATACAAAGCGCCGACCCCGATATGAACCTCATTGTTGGGATTACAGAGGCGGCAGGCTCCAATATAGACTGGGTAATAAATCAATTTTTCAACAAAGAAAGCCAAGAGATGGGAAAGAAAATTTATCAATATATGTATAAGCAAATAGAAAATATACCCGCCGGCTCCGACCATCTTATATGCACACCCTGGATGCTGGGAGAGAGATGTCCAATTAGCACAACAACCACCCGGGCCACGCTCTTTAACATAAATCCCGAACATACAAGAGAACATTTACTAAAAGCTGTTTATGAGGGTATAGGATATAACCTTAAATGGATACTTGAAAATTTTCAAAAGGACTATAATCTGAACTGCAGTAGACTTTCAATAATCGGCGGAGGCGCTCAAAACGATAGCTGGATGCAGATAATCTCAGATATTACTGGCGTTGAATTTACGGTGACATCCGACCCCAGAAGCGCAGGAGCTCTTGGAGGAGCGATAATCGCTTTAATAGGTCTTGGCGAGATAAAAAGCTTTGCAGATGCCAAAAAATTTGTTAAAATAAATAAAACATATAAACCCAATCAAGACAACAGGGAAATTTATGATAAGCTATTTAATGACTATAAGAATATATATCATAGTTTAAGAAAGACTTACAAAAACGCAAATAAGAAAAGGTTTGAAGGAGATTATCAAAGAAAATGACAGAACTTAAAAAACAGGTACAGTCATATTTTGAAAAGTACGAAAAGAGCGCCATTGTCGCCCTGAGAGTAAAGGACAAAATGATTATCGCCATGCCAAACAAAGACATTGAAGTCTTACAGATTAAGAATAAGGCGGAAGGTGATAAAGGCTTATGTCAAAACATATTTAAGTTCAAAAAAACCATAAATGCCGTGATAATAAGCTCACTTTGTCACACAAAAGTTATATCTCAATCATGTATGACAATACCGCCCATACTGGATGACTTGGCGCAGATAGTGGGCCCATCAGTTAGATGTAGCAAATCAGATAATATAATGAATATTCTTTCAAAACTTATGGGAAGAAACGCATGCACAATAAAAAACAGGGGCGCTGTTGCTATTGGAAGAACACTGGACGAAGCTGATACCGCCACAAAAGTTCTTGAGAAAGGTGCAAAGGCCTTTATAGAAAGCTCTATGATAGGCGGAGCAAAACCCATAAGCAAGTTTGAGTCAGTAATTATGCATATTATCTACAAGCTAAAATATTCAAAAAAAGACCAGCGCGCAAAGCTAAAGGAACTCAAAAAATGACAGAAAAAGAAATAAGAAAAATGATAGTTGCCGCTGGAAAAGAACTAGTGGAAAAACAGCTTGTGCAAGGAACATGGGGAAATATATCCGTAAGAATAGACAAAGACACTATGCTTGTGACTCCCTCTGCCCTTGATTATAATAGAATGAAAGAAGAAGATCTAGCGCTTATGAATATTCACACTATGGAATATGTGGGCAAAAGAAAACCATCTTCGGAAAAAGACCTTCACGCTGCCATATTAAGGGAGCGTCCTGAGATTAACGCAGCTATTCATTCTCATCCCTCTTATTGCTGTACAATAGCAGCGACAAGGCATGAAATACCAGTAAAGGATACCAAAGCAATGGAATTGGTAGGACAAACTATAAGAATAGCCAAATACTCATTGCCATCCACAAAGGGGCTTATGAGGTCGGCAATGAAAGCGATAAAAAACAGTAACGGATGTATTATGGCAAACCATGGGGTCATGGCTTGCGGAAAGAGTTTGTCTCAAGCATTTGAAGTTATCAGTCAAATGGAACAAATCTGTAAAGATTATGTCTACGAGGCAGTCAAAAAGTTGACAAATTCTCAGGAATATAATTGTCAAAAGATGCTAAAGTTTTTTCTAGAAAAAATAAATAAATGATAAAAAAAATAAAATGTATAAAAATAAAAGCGAGGTAAAAATGGCTACAAAAAATCAACCCCCGAAAGGAGTAATCAGAAGCATAACAGTTAACAGTATTGTTGACAAAAAGGCTTTTGGCGATAACAAGGCAAAAAGCAATTATTTAAGGATTCTTTCCGAGGTATTAAAGGCAAAGGAAAGAGTAAAGCTTCTTGCCTATTCAATCTTAGATACCACAGCCAATTTATTGCTATATTCTTCTGACGAAAAGCTTATCAATGAGTTTATGGTATCGCTTAATGAGAGTTATGCCAGTTTTTATAATCAACAAAACGGCTATAACGGTTTTATATTTAAGTTGCCAAATCAAGTAGTAAGCGTCAAGCCATCGGATGTGGTCAAGGCAATATCTCATATTCACAAATTGCCGGAATATAATATGCTTTGCGACAGCTATAAAAATTATAAATATTCGTCATGTAGAGGCATATTCAAAGGAAGCAAGCTTGTTGATAAGTCTTTTTTGCTCTCTCTTGTAGGGATTTCTCGTTTGGACGGAAAAACATATACTCAATGGCATAAAGCCGGCTTGAACAAAAAAATGGGAAAACCCGATACAAAAAAAGAAAAAATGTCAAAAGCCATTGAAACCTCAAAACTTAGGTATATGGGAACCACGCTCAAAACAGATGAAAATACTATTAAACAAATAATTATTGAAACAAATGAAAGGACTTTTGCGCCCTATCGAAAAATTGAAAGAAAACTTGGCTTGAAAGGAAGAAGAGATATTCTTATAGATGTCGTGGCTTCTATGGTCTTTGATAACGGATATACTTTCCTTGACGCCGTGGATTTATTACAGGCAGAAGAATATGGCGTGTTTAGGTTGCTTCTTGAAGTTATTGTAACAATAAACAAATTGAAGTTTTATGGATATGATTATATAATTAACAAACTTCAGGTTGAAGATAGCAACTATGACCTGCTCATAGAAATCATAAAAATCCTTAATAGAAACAACGGTATGGGGTTTGTGGAAATATCAAAAAAATTCAATCTCCAAAACAACATTATAGAAATACGCATGCGTACAGGTCTATAATTGAAACCCAAATAAAACCTTATTTGAAAAGGTCCGTCTTTATATTTTTAGGCGGATCTTTATATATATTAATTATTATTATTTATTTATTAAAATTTATCTTAATAGTATCTTGATTAAAAAGTATTCATGTGGTACAATTTTTATGTGTATATATAGGGTGAAGTATGCTCTTTTTAGTAGTTATAGAGTAGCTGCCGGAGGTAAGAATGAAAAGAAAGAAGTTGCCAATTATAGCTTTATTAATTATATTGCTACTGTCAGTCATAATTGGCGCAACCGCATGCGGTGAAGAAAAGATACCTGTTGAAAGAATAGCGTTAACCTCTTTACCTCAATTGGAATATATGAAAGGCGAACCTTTCGAATTAAATGACGCTCAAATCGAGGTCTATTATGCAAACGGCAGAAGAGAAAGTTTTCCTCTATCATTTGAAATGGTCAGCAACTATGACCCCCAGGAAGTCGGCGAACATGTACTGACAATAAACTACGAAAATGTCATCACAAATATAAAAATTAATATTTCCAACGCTCCGATTACTCAAATAGAACCGGTCGAAGGAAGTTTGCCTTATAAAACATCATACATAGAAAGTCAAGATTTGAATATTTCCAACCTTTTTTTGAAAATAAATTATCAAAGCGGCGACCCCGATATTATTCCTGTTACTGAGGATATGGTATCTGGTTATGACCGCAATATTATAGGTGAACAAGAGGTGACAATTACATATCTTGAGGAATATTCAACAAGCTATACTGTTCAAGTAAGACAAAAGCAAGTGAGCAATATCTCAATAAACCATCCCCCGAACAAAGAGCTTTATCTTGTGAATGAGAAAATTGAAATTGAGGACTTGGCGGGTGGAGAGCTTTTTATATCTTATGATAACGGCTATACCGAATATATAGATTTTGAAGACTTGTTTGAGAACGAAGCCGAACTTGACGAGGCGTTGGAATATGATACCAGCCTACCCGTCAATCGTGAAATAGTAAGAATGCATTATGGTGGAAAGAGTGTTATTTTTGATATCAGGGTACTTATAAAAGCCGCCGACAGATTTGAACTTATCAATTCGCCATCAGGTGTTCAGGTCGTGGGAACAAACCTTTCCTTGGAAGGTGGAGAGCTTCTTATTTACTATAACAACGAGACAACAGAGACTGTCTATATGACTGACGAAAAAGTATCATATAGCGGATATGACAAGAATACCGTGGGAGAGCAGGAGATTACGCTTTCTTTTAGTGACATTTCCGAAACATACACATTTTTAATAGATGTGGTGGACGCCACTCCCATTGAGCTAGAAATTCTGGCTCCGGTATTGAACAATGAAGAAGAAGCTGTTCCCTATTCTAATGTAAGTGAAACTCCAAAAATTCAAGCGCCATTTTATCAAGAGAGCATTATAGATTTGGACATTTGGGAGTACAGGCTCAAGATGGATAATGACACTTATTCAGATATTTATTCAGTGTCGCAAAACATGCTTCAGGGCGATTCAAGTCAACTTGAGCTTGAAGATTATGGTATGAAAACATTAACATTCAGTTATGTAAGAGAGGATGTGGAGATTCAGGATGAAATTGAAATAAATGTTATACAAAAGCTTCTGGACAGAATTACCGTCACTTCTCCCGATAATGATATCTTTTACCAAAATGAACCTCTTGTTTTGACAGGGGCTACTTTTACCGCATATTACAACGATGGAACGGTCTATTCTGATGATATAACCATAGATATGGTATCAGGTTATAACAATCAGCAACTGGGAGAACAAGATGTAGCAGTAACATATACTACGGATAATTACGGCTCCAAAGTCGCAACTTTTCGTGTGCTGGTAATCAGAAAAGCAATATATATTGAGTTTGTCAGCGCGTTAAAAACTGAATATGTCATAGGCGAGCAGTTCAGTCTTGATGGTTTAGTTATGAGAATACATTATGAGGGCTTTGGACAGCCCGAGAACTTTGGCGGACCTTTTGGAGAGGAATGGTCTTTTCATAATACCCAATTTGATGAACTTGGGGAACATGAGGTTATAGTTCAGTATGAGGCAGTCGGACTTGTTTTAGATACTGTTATTCCAGTAACCGTAAGAAACGAGGTTTTGGATATTGACCTCGTAAGACATGACGATGATACATATACACCACAAACAGAGCTTCCGGAAGTGGTTGCTGGACTTGAAATTGATTTGAGTGAATTGTATTTGGAATTGACTCTTGAAAATGGTGTTGACTATATTTCATTGAAGAAGAATATGCTTGATTATCAAAGAGTTGACAGAGCTTTGGGATCAAGAGAAGTGACCATAAATTATGAGGGCTTTTCAATTGTCACATCAGTAGAAGTTATCGCAAAGGAAATCAGCTCCCTAGTATTATTACAAAAGCCTTTCAGAGAATACTATAAATCAAACGAGGAGCAGGAGCTTGAAATTGAAGGTTTGGCAATGAGGTTATATTTCACTAACGAAACCAACATAAAGCTCAATGAAAGCAGATTAACTAATCAAGACAATGATTCTTTGGAATACGAATATACCAATCAACAAGGAGATGTGGAGAGTGTTATTTTATCCATAACAGAATTGGATATCTCGCTTGATGAAGGAATTGACTATGAAACAAGAACCATTGAAATTTCCATAGAAGAATACTCAGTGAGTTTTGATGTTATTGTAGCATATAGAATAGCTACCGATATCACATGGGATATATCAGAGCCTGGGGAAGAGCCCGTTGACCAACCCGAAATAATAGCCTATCAAGGACTGAACGAAATTATTTTCTCTGACGATATGGAATTCAAAGTTATATTCAATGAAGGTGAATTCAATGAAATCATTAATATAAATGATAACCTTGAAGATATTTCTATCATCGGATATAATCACAATATTGCCGGAGTGCAAGAGATAGATTTAAGATATCAGGACATCTTGTTAAGCACAATTATTACCGTAAGGCAAAAGGACCTATTGTCTATTGACTTTGCAGATGATTTTTATGTACCTGATGTCACGGAAGGCATGAGCCTTGATTTGAGACAAGCCAAGATTGAGGTTACATATTATCATGATATGGGAGAGGAAGAGGATATTGTTTTACCTGCTACAACTGTGTCTTTGTCTTCCTCAATGATAGATTATGATAGGCATGACCTTAATTTAGGTACAAGACCCATCATAATATCATTTACATATAAGGGTACAACGACAATTACTGAAACTTTATTGTTTAACATAGTAGTTGAACAAAAGGAGCTACTGAACATTAAGATGGGAACCATCCCAAAGACAAAATATATTGAGCTTGACCCATATGAATATCATGGTGGTACTGTTATTTTGTATTATAATAATGATACGACTACGACGCTTAGTTTATCAGACGCCAAAAGAGTAGTATCCAGTGGGGAAATATTACCCACGGACACATTTATTCTAAATTATGGACAATTTAATAATGAAGATTTTTCAGGTTTTTCCAGACGGCAGCAAATTTTCATAACATACATTGAAGGTAGTTCAACTATGCGAACAAGTTATGACATAATTATGCATGACAGGATGTATATGCAAGTTGTTTTTGAAGAATCAGAATACTTTAACGAAGAGGACGACACATATTATTTCTGGTACGGAGAAGACCGTGAAATCAATTATGAAATTTTAGGCTATACCGAACATACCGACCAGCCAGAAGATTCAGAAATGGTGGCTATGGATTTAGAAATTGGAATAAATTATACTTTCAAGTACATAAATGTGGAGACTGACGAAGAATTCGGCTCATGGCCAAAAGATGCGGGTGAATATATGATTTATATTCATTATGATGCCGACTCTTCCGTGAACAACGACAGAATTCATAATTCCTTTGAAGTGAATAACAGAAATCTTGTTATAAGACCCAAAAATGTGCATATTATACCGGATACACTCAATAAGGTTTATGGCGAAAACAATCCGCAGTTTACATCCGAATTCTATGCGGTTGAACACAGAGAGCTTGCCGACGGCAGTACAGAGCCGATTTATCACTCGGAGAATGTGTTTGGATATGATGAAACAAAAGATGTTTTAGGAGAGATAACATATCATTTCTTTGACAGCGGAGGAACTGAAATTGAAATCGGGAGAAAGACCGCAATAGGAGTATATACCGTTACCGCAAGTATTGATGAGCAAAGAAATTATTTTGTGACAATAGAAGATGCGGATTTTGAAATTTTGAAAAGAGAAATTGTACTTATGGCAGACAGCCACGAAAAGGAATATGGGCAACCTGACCCCACATTCACATACACCACCGCAGCGGTTATGGGAAATGCTGAAAGTGGTCTTATTGAAGGAGATTCTTTTGACGGGTTCTTGTTGAGACCAAACCCATCTTCTAACAATAATGTAGGCGAATACGATATACTCTTGGTGACTCCAAACAATCCAAACTATGAAGTGCAGTATGTAGGCAACACCTTGACTATTTACAAGAGAAATCTTTATCTTACAGTAGGAGATTACACAAAAGTTTATGGCGAAGAGCTGCCGCAATTTTCCGTAAGTGAATCCTCGGATTATACTCAAGCATATGCTTATGATGACAGTAGGTCAAGCCTATTGGGTGAACTTGAATATATTTGTATGGATGAAGATACCCCTGTTGGAGAAGAAACCGGAGTGGGTGTATACGATGTTATGGCTGAGGGTTTGACCTCATACAACTATGAAATAATCTATAATAGTGGTTCCTTGACAATCGAAAAAAGACAGTTGCAAGTACAAGCAATAGACGCCCAAAAGGTCTATGGAGAGCAATTAGAAGAGCCGCTTGAGTACAGCCTTCACAGTGTAGAAGATGTTGATGAGAGTGGCATTTATGGCGAAGATACCTTGAATGGAGAATTGGAAAGGGATGCCGGAGAGGCTGTGGATGAGTATGCCATCCGACAAGGCACACTTGACAGTGAGAACAATCCCAATTATGATATTACATTTGTCAACGGTATTTTCACAATAATCAAAAGAGACGCCCAAATAGAAATTTTGGTATCAACAAGAGAATATGACGGACAGTCTCCTTATATTTTGGATGAAGAATATGTTGTTCATAACGCGCATGGGGACATAAAAGAGAATATAACCATAATATTTGGTAGTAACGCCAGTTCCAATGTGGGTACATACAGGATAAATTTTGAATCAACAGATGAAAATCATAATCTATCACTGCTTGACCCTGATGGATATTGGTTGCAAATCACCAGAAGGCAGGTCAGAACAGAATTCTTCAATATACCTTATGGACAGCTTATTGAAGGCGAATATACAGGAAGTGTCTATAAAGGCAGCCCATATTATTATGAAGCAAGAGTAAAAGAGAGCGATATTGTGGAAGGCGACAATGTTAGTGTTACTATTCAGACTGCGTCAGGAGAAGATCCCCAGGACTATGATTTTGAAAACAAAAACAATGTCACAAATGTAGGCGAATATACCGTTAGAGCATTCAATTTATCAAACAATAATTATCAATTGATAACACCTTCCGAGCAGGAGATTGAGGAAGATGGAGATTATCGCTACACGACTTTTGAAATTATTCCTGCTGAAATCAAGATACTCATAACAATAGAGGACATGTCAAAAACCTATACGGGCTCAGAAATAAATTTTGATAATAACCTTACTGAGGTTGAAGGTTATTATCAAACAAATGATTATGTATTACTTACTGAGATTGACTTTATGCCCCATGGCTTGAATGTTTATCCCTATTATATTAATCCCCAAAACGACAAGGAAAGACTCCCAAGAGTGGTAAAATATAGTATGACGGAGGGGGA
>CAZVHD010000035.1:0-645 GCA_964626765.1 uncultured Christensenella sp. | reverse complement strand
AACTATACCGCAGTGATAGTTGATGAATCTGGAGAACCTATTGAAAGAGATGAAGACGAAGAAATAATTGATGAGGAACACCGTTTCAAAATAATTCCTCAGGTCATTGATGTTACCCTATGGCAAAGCGGAGTTAGCAAGGTATATGATGGTCAGGAGCCATCTATTGGCTTAGATGATTTTGTACTGAGTTCAGCTCAAATTAACAGAACTTCAGAGGTATTTTTTGATTTTGAAAGAAAGGAATATCCTGACTTTATGGAAGGTTATATAGAGGATAAGGACTGCGGATTTTTTGAGATTATACCTTATACATCCAACATGAACTATCGACTTGAGCTTGGCTCCGAATCCCAGTATGACTATGAAATTAAAGTAAAGACACTGGGGCCATGGAGAGTAGGCGAAACAAATTTGAGAAAACAGTATGACAACCTTGAACCCACAATAAATAATCAGCAGCTTGTATTTGACTACGATGACGGCAGTTATATACAAGAGGAAAGACCTAATTTACATTATGAACTGGATTTTGGCGCAGTTGAAAATTTTGATGTAGGAAGCTATCCGTTTACATTAAAGTATGCATTCCCCGATGCAGGAATGTATCACGATGGCAACGAAACCTATAAAAACCATATGGAT
>CAZVHD010000034.1:0-10695 GCA_964626765.1 uncultured Christensenella sp. | reverse complement strand
GGTTATAGACTATTATTATGGGGACGAGGATTATATAGATTTTTTGATAGATAAATTAAATCCTCAAATTAAGGGGATGAAAATATGTATGGACTGCGCCAACGGAGCAACGGCTCTACTTGCGCCTATGCTTTTTTCAAAACTGGGAGCCAAAGTCACAGCGCTGAAGACAAATACGGGTGGCGACGATATAAACAAAGGTTGCGGAGCAACAGAGCCCGAATATCTTCTTAATGAAATGAAAAACAACAACTATGACATAGGATTTTGCTATGACGGTGACGGTGACAGATTGATGTGTGTTCAGGAAGATAAGATTTTTGACGGAGACCATCTTATGTATGCCCACGCAAAGGTTATGAAAGAAAATTCAAGACTTAAAAATAACACCATAGTCGGCACCATTATGAGCAATATAGGAACTGAAAAAGCGTGTGAGAAACATAATATCAATTTTGTAAGAACACCTGTTGGAGATAAACATGTACACAGGGAAATGAAAAAGAGTTCTTACAACATAGGCGGAGAAGAAAGCGGACATATAATTTTTACTGATTATATGAGTACAGGTGACGGGATATTGGCGTCTCTTCTTACCGCCATGCTTGTGAAAAACCATTCATTAAAAAGTCTTGACGATATTGAGGAATATCCTAAAGCTGTCGATTGCTATATGTGCGATAAAGAAACAGTAAAGAAATACAAAGAGGATAAGGAAATAAAAAAATACCTTGATGAGCTTGTTTTTGAAGGCAGATTGGTAGTAAGACCAAGCGGTACAGAGCCTAAAATCAGAATATTGGTTGAGGCTAAGAGCAAAGAGATTGCCGATAAAAAGGCAAATGAAATCAAAGAATTCTTAAAAGGGAGACTGGATTAAATGATAAAAATATATGTTATGGACGATGAAAGATACGAAAAAGTGGACCTTTTGGGAAAGCGGCCCAAAGAACTATTGTTTGACGGGCTTGAAGGTCAGTATCAAATAGTAAAGAACTATCAAGATATTAAAGAAGAAGCAGAATTTACAGCTTTGATATATCATGATACCCCTCTTGTAGATATTGCATTTTTGAATGAACTTTGCAAAAAGGGCGACGGATTCAAGCTAGGTGACGGATTCATAAAAAAGAGAGGTTATAAGGACGAATTAAAAGAAATTGATGACATAAGAGCAAGCCAAATTAAAAAGCTTTGTGATGTTACTCCAATTTATAATTTCTTAAGAGAGAAAGTAAAAGAATATTATAAAGATAAGGACATATTATTTTATGATATAGACAGCTGTTATATAGATATGACAGTTGAGATAGGCGAAGGCTCAATAATACACCCTATGGTTAACCTTAAGGGAAAGACAAAACTGGGTAAAAATTGTGTAATCTTTTCGCAAACCGACCTTATTGATACTACGGTTGGCAACTGTGTGGACATAAGAAGCAGTTATTCTTTGAATGCGGTTATAGGCGATTTCACAACGGTGGGTCCCTTTGCATGCTTAAGAAAAGGAGCTAAAGTTGGAGCTTATTGCAGGGTTGGTGACTTTGTGGAAATAAAGAATTCTGAAATAGGCGATAATACTAAGATGGCCCATCTTGCTTATGTTGGAGATGCCACTGTTGGCCATAACACCAATGTTGGCTGCGGTACGGTATTTGCCAATTATAACGGAAAAATAAAACAAAGATGCGTAGTAGGAAGCAATGTCTTTATTGGCGCAAACAGCAATCTGGTGGCTCCCGTTGTGGTTAATGACGGCGCTTATATAGCCGCAGGCAGTACGGTAACCCATGATGTGCCAGGCGGTAATCTCTGTATTGCAAGGTCAAGACAGGTACTCAAAAACAACTGGGAAAGAAAATGATTTAACTTTAGAAAAAAATGATAAAGCTAAAAATGTCATAATCCCCGCGATATAACGGGGATTTTTGTTTTTTTTATAAGCATACTGAGAAAGCGAAAAATTGCCCTTATTAAAAAGGCGTGTGAGTACATATATATTGACAGCGTATGGGTTGTGTGTTAAAATGTAGCAAGTTAGAGGTGAAAAGGTGCTTGACAAAAAATCTTATGCGGTTTTGGAATTTATAGTCAATTCTTCAACGGACGGAGATTCTATTGTTTTGGAAAAAGACGAGATTCTCTCAGGTATTGACAACGCCTGTGACGAAGAAGAACTTTCTTATTGCATTGAGGACTTGGCGCTTAATGAAATGATATCTATAAAGTATACCGATGACAACCTCTATGTGGTGGCGCCTTTGCCCAAAGGTCGTGTGGCTGCGGAAAAGAAAGTAAGAGTCGCGAAAATGGGAGAAATCGTCAGAAGAAGTTGTGACGAGATATCTATTGACTACAAGAAAATTGCTTGGGTTGCAGGTCTATCGGCATTCTTTGGAGGGTTTTTCGCCGCTGCCATAGCTTACATAATTGCGAGGTTTTCTTAAGTTATGGTTCTTAATAAAAAAGAAAAAGCGTTGCTTAATATCGTATATAAGACCGCGGTTAACAAAAACGGGCAATGTCTTTTGACCCCTTTGGATATACTTCAGAAGATACCTTATAAGCTGGAATTTACCGAACAAGATTTGGATAAGGTACTAAATGACCTTTCTCTGGATGATTATTTCAGTGTGGATAAAGCAAAGCACCACGGAGAAACGGTATATGTTATTGCTCTCAAAGAAAAAGGTCTTTCTTATATTAGGGATAAGAAAAAAGCCAGGAAAAAGCTTTATGTAAGAATTATCACAGCTATACTCATTGCCATAATGTCATTTATAATAAGATGGATATTGGGCAATATTTTTTAAGTAATCATTATGGATAAATTTATACTTTCTGATAGTTATAAACCCTGCGGAGACCAACCGCAGGCTATTAACAAACTTGTTGAGGGTCTTGAAGACGGGTTGCGAACGCAAGTTCTGCTTGGAGTCACAGGCAGCGGTAAGACTTTTACTATGGCTAATATCATTAAGGAAGTCAATCGCCCTACGCTTGTTATTGCCCATAATAAGACTCTTGCTGCTCAGCTTTGCAATGAATTTAGAGAGCTATTTCCCAAAAACAGAGTGGAGTACTTTGTGTCTTATTATGACTACTATCAGCCTGAGGCGTACATTCCAGGTAGCGATACTTATATAGAAAAAGATATGTCTTTGAATGAGGAAATAGACAAGTTAAGACATTCAGCAACCGCGTCCTTGGGAGAAAGAAGAGATGTTATTGTGGTCGCTTCAGTATCCTGTATTTATGGATTGGGCGCCCCTGAAAGTTATTTTGAGAATATGATAAGCCTCAGACCGAATATGGAAAAGGACAGAGAAAAACTCATAGACGAACTTGTCAGATTGCAGTATAAAAGAAGTGATATTGATTTTGTAAGGTCCACATTCAGAGTGAGAGGCGACAGTCTTGAGATATTCCCCTCAAACTATTCATCAATAGCCATAAGGGTGGAGTTTTTTGGCGATGAAATAGAGAGAATAAGCGAGATTGATTTGACTACTTCCCGAAGAATAACAGAGCTTGAACATGCCGCTATATTTCCCGCAAGCCACTATGTAGTGGGACAAGAAGAACTGGAACAGACCCTTGAAAGGATAAAAAGGGATATGGTCAAGCAGGTTAATAATTTCAAACAAAACAACAAACTGATAGAGGCCCAAAGGCTTATGGAAAGAGTGTCCTATGATATTGAAATGTGAAGGGAAATAGGTTATTGTAGCGGAATATAGAACTATTCCAGGTATTTTGACGGAAGAAAACCGGGAACTCCGCCTTTTACGCTTCTGGACTATTTTCCAGATGATTATATGCTGTTTGTGGATGAATCGCATATGACCCTTCCCCAAATCAGAGGTATGTTTAATGGTGATAAAGCCAGAAAAAAAAGTCTTGTCGATTACGGATTCAGATTAGAAGCCGCTTATGACAACAGACCGTTAAATTTTGAAGAATTTTTACAAAGATTTTCGCAAATGATATGCGTATCGGCAACTCCGGGCGAATATGAAATGCAAGAGCAATCCCAAATAGTCGAACAGCTCATAAGACCTACCGGCCTTGTAGACCCTGAAATATATGTGAGAAAAACCGAAGGGCAGATAGATGACCTCATAGCTGAGATTTATCAGACAATCGAAAATAAGGGCAGAACTCTTATAACCACTTTGACAAAAAGAATGGCGGAAAGCCTCACAACTTATTTGAAAGAACATAACATAAAGGTAAACTATATGCATAGTGATATTGATACTTTAGATAGAATAGAAATTATCTCTAGTTTAAGACGGGGCGAGATTGATGTAATAGTGGGGATAAATCTCTTAAGAGAAGGGCTTGACCTTCCCGAAGTCAGGCTTGTGGCTATTTTGGATGCTGACAAAGAAGGTTTTTTAAGGTCAAGGTCATCTCTTATACAGACCATAGGAAGAGCTGCACGACATGCCGAGGCAAAGGTGATTATGTACGCCGATACCATAACCAAGAGCATGGAAAGCGCTATTGATGAAACCAACAGAAGAAGAGAAATTCAAATTGCTTATAATAAAGAGCATAATATAACGCCTCAGACCATTATTAAACAAATCAAGAACACCTTGCATATAAGTAAAAAAACCAAAGACAAAGAAATTGACAAAATGAGCCGCAGGGAAATAACAAAAGAAATAGAACAGCTCAATTCTTTGATGTCTATAGCAAGCAGCAATCTTGAATTCGAGACCTGCATAAAGCTAAGGGATGAAATAGCCGCCCTCAAAAAGCGGTTAAAAAAAGCAAAATAATTTTATTATATACGGATTTTTCGTGTATTAATTAGATTTTTAATATAAAATATACTATAATGTAAAGACAAAATGACTTAAGGCCATATGGGCTTATAAGTCCTTTTTCAGGAGATAATAGTACATATGAATAGTTATATAGAAATTAAGGGAGCAAAGGTACACAACCTTAAAAATATAGATTTATCCATTCCAAGAGATAAATTAGTGGTGTTTACGGGACTTAGCGGAAGCGGTAAGTCTTCGCTTGCTTTTGACACGATTTTTGCCGAGGGACAAAGACGATATGTTGAAAGTCTTTCTTCCTATGCAAGGCAGTTTCTGGGTCAGATGGACAAGCCTGATGTCGAGAGCATAGACGGGCTTTCACCGTCCATTTCCATAGACCAAAAAACCACATCGCATAATCCAAGGTCAACGGTTGGAACGGTGACTGAGATTTATGACTACTTAAGACTTTTGTTTGCAAGAATAGGCATTCCTCATTGTCCAGAGTGCGGAAAGGAAATTTATTCAATCACAGTTGACCAGATTGTGGATAAGATTCTAACAAAAGATATAGGCGCAAGGATTATGATTATGGCGCCTGTTGTAAGGGGAAGAAAGGGCGAGTATCATAAACAGCTTGAGGAACTAAGAAAAAGCGGCTATGTCAGAGTAAAGGTAGACGGCGATATTTATAGCCTTGATGATGAAATAAAGCTGGAGCGATACAAAAAACACGATATATATGTAATAATAGACAGACTAATTATAAAAGATGACATAAACCGTAGATTAACAGACAGCGTGGAAGCTGCCTTAAAGCTGGGAGAGGGTCTTGTGATTATTGAGGAAGAGGGAAAGGAGGAACTGTATTCCACAAAATATTCCTGTCCTGATTGTGATATATCCTTGGGCGAGATAACTCCCAGAATGTTTTCTTTTAACAGCCCTTACGGGGCTTGTTCGGCCTGCATGGGTTTAGGCTCAAAGAACGAAATTGATATTGACAAACTCATACCCGACAAGTCTCTTCCCTTGAGTCAGGGGGCCATAAAAGTGAGCGGATGGAAACTTGATATGGGAAGAATAGCTTATATGCAGTTCAGAGCCCTTTCAAGAAAATATAACTTTTCCATGAATACTCCTTATAAAGATTTGCCTGAAAATATAAAAAATATCATACTCTATGGCAACGATGGGGAAAAGCTCAAAATGAAATGGCAGTCGGACAGATTTAATGCTGAGTACCATTCTGACTATGAGGGAATTGTTAATAATCTTATGAGAAGATATTCCCAAACCACATCCGAGGGAGTAAAAAGGGATATTGAACGCCTTATGATATCCAACCCCTGTGAAGTTTGTGAAGGAAAAAGATTGACAAAGCAGGTGCTTTCCATAAGAATAAACGGTAGAAACATAAGCGAAGTGACGGATATGCCGATAGACAGATTGCCCCTGTTCTTTGACAGTCTTAAATTGAATAATCGTGAAAGTTTAATTGCCAAATCCATACTCAAAGAGATAAAGGCTAGAATTAATTTTTTGATTGATGTTGGTCTTTCATACCTGACACTGTCAAGGTCCAGCGGGACGCTAAGCGGCGGAGAGGCGCAAAGAATAAGGCTTGCCACACAAATAGGAAGCGGGCTTATGGGTGTTGTATATATTCTTGACGAACCCAGCATAGGACTTCATCAAAGAGATAATAGAAGGCTTATCTCCACCCTCAAGAGGTTGAGGGACTTAGGAAATACACTTATAGTTGTTGAACATGACGAAGAGACCATACGAGATGCCGATTATATTGTGGACATAGGACCTTTTGCCGGTATTCACGGAGGGGAAATTGTAGCGACGGGGGATTTGAACGATATTATGGAAAACAAAAAATCCATAACCGGACAATACCTTTCCGGACAAAAGACAATAGCCCTTCCTGAAAAAAGAAGAATGCTCAGCAATAAAGTTCTGAGCGTAATCGGAGCAAGAGAAAACAACCTCAAAAGCATAAATGTAGATTTTCCCCTGGGTGTTCTTAATGTAGTCACCGGAGTTAGCGGTAGCGGAAAGAGCTCGCTTGTAAATGGAATACTTTATCCGCACCTTGCCAACAAACTCAATAAAGCTCGCTTAAAGCAGGGTAGTTTTGATGAAATACAGGGTCTTGAAAATTGCGATAAGGTTATTGCTATTGACCAAAGTCCCATAGGAAGAACTCCACGCTCTAATCCTGCGACTTATACCGGAGTATTCACATATATAAGAGAGCTTTTTTCCATGACGCCCGAGGCAAGGGCTAGAGGCTATAAGCCGGGAAGGTTTTCCTTTAATGTAAATGGCGGCAGGTGCGAAAACTGCTCGGGTGACGGTATTATAAAGATAGAGATGCATTTCTTGCCTGATGTTTATGTTCCTTGCGAGGTGTGCCATGGCAAAAGATATAACAGAGAAACTTTGCAGGTCAAATATAAAGGTAAAAATATAAGCGAAGTTCTAAAAATGACAGTTGATGAAGCTTGTGAATTCTATTCGGAGATTCCAAGAGTGTATAACAAGTTAAAGACCATCCAGGATGTGGGGCTTGGTTATATAAAATTGGGACAGCCAGCCACAACTTTTTCAGGCGGCGAGGCTCAAAGAATAAAGCTTGCAACCGAACTTAGCAAGAGACCCACCGGAAAAACAATTTATATTTTGGACGAACCGACAACCGGTCTTCACATTGCCGATGTTCAAAAACTTATATTTGTATTGCAAAGACTTGTGGAGAGCGGAAATACCGTTATAGTTATTGAACATAATCTTGATATAATAAAAACCGCCGACTATATTATTGACCTAGGCAAAGAAGGCGGAGACGGTGGCGGAGAGCTTCTTGCAAAGGGTACTCCCGAACAGGTGGCTAAGAGCGAAGAAAGTTATACAGGATACTATCTCAAAAAAGCCTTAGGTATGGCAAAAGTATAAATTCTTATTTTTTATTTATGCTATCAGTATGCTGGTAGTAGTTTTAAGGTCACTCATAATTCTATTATTTTTAATGGCCGGACTCAGGCTTATGGGCAAGAGAACAATCGGTGAATTCCAACCGTTTGAATTCGTTATAGTTTTAGCGGTGGCAGAGCTTGCCGCTACACCCATGCAGGACCTTTCCACTCCTATAATATATGGTTTGGTTCCCTTAATTACAATTTTTGTGGCGCATTTTATTATATCAACTCTGAACAAAAAGTCTATTCGAATGAGAAAATTTATGAACGGTAAACCAATGATAATCATAGATGATGATGGAATAAATTCTCAAGTCCTTAAGCAACTGAATTTGAATACAGACGACCTTATGGAAATGATAAGAGGACAAGGATGCTTTTCTGTGGAGGAGATTGACTATGCCATTATGGAAACAAATGGCAAACTCTCGGTTATGCAAAAGGATAATCCGCCAAGCACAAATTACATACCTATGTCTGTTGTTGTTGAGGGCAAAATAATGGGAGAAAACATCAAGACAATAAATCTCGATAAGCAAAAGATATTGGATATTCTAAAGCAACAAAATATGCGATTAAAAGATGTTTTACTTATGACCTTGGATTCAAAAAAGGTTTTTTTACAGCCGATGAACAGTAAATATATTACTTTTGAGGCGCAGGATGTCTAAACATAAGAGCGTGATTATTATTTTTATAAGTGTTCTTGTTATCGCGGGCGGGATTGTGGAACTTGTATATATTAATCATACTTTTAATGAGTTTATTGAAAGAGTGGATGATATTATGGCGCAAGAAGAATACAGCCTTGAGGATGTTTACGATACAGAAAACTGGTTAAAGAAAAAGCATAAAGGCCTGGAATTTCTTATCCCCCATGACCAGTTAAACGAGCTTTCAATGTCTTTTAATGAAGTTGCTGGAGCTGTTGAAAGAGAAGATTATGATTCTGCAACGGCGATATTGCATCGGGCAAGAGAATACGCTGTCAGACTTCATGACTTATATAGATTCAGAATACAAAATATAGTCTAAGAGGGAAGGCCGATAATGCCGGATACAATAATATATCTTAAGTCGCTAAGAAGTGATGTTCTTGAAAAACCCGGCACATTAAGAGACCCGAGCCCTCCGACAATAATTTCCAATACATTTATATAAGGGTCTTTGGGGTCTTCTTGAAAAAGGCTTTGTTTTTTTTCATCTAAGGTTTGCTTTAATACTGATGTTATCTCCAAAAGCCGAGCTTCGTAAATTGAACCGTCTTCTAATTGATTGGCGGCGTTTGTAAGTTCAATAAGAGCGTGATATATTTCTTTTGCGGTATCATCTGTTGTGTTTATTTGTTTTTCTTCCACTTTTGCAGTCGGGTTTTTTTCAGCTACATTTTCAGCGTCTTTTTCATCTGTATAAACAGAATAGACCACTCTATATTCTTCATTCTTTTGATAAATATATCCTCCGGCCCCCGACTGCCTGACCAAAAGAGATTGCGCGTACGCTTTGTCTCTTGAAGAAAAGCTTTTATATAGAAAAAACAGAGTTTCGCCCTCTTCTTTATTTATCCATGCTTTAAGGGTTTCAA
Source organism: uncultured Christensenella sp. (assembly GCA_964626765.1). Lineage (GTDB taxonomy): Bacteria > Bacillota > Clostridia > Christensenellales > DTU072 > DTU072. The sequence goes on along the minus strand of CAZVHD010000034.1, from coordinate 1,342 downwards.
AAGGCTGATTGCCAAATGAAAAATTGAGCCCAATAAGAACCATAATTATAACCAATGCAACAATAAAGAATTTTTTCGCCGGTTTTTTATGGGGAGTCTTTGGCGGTTGAGGTTTTTTGGTCTTTTTATTATGATAGTTTTTCATATAGAATTGTGAATAATCTATGTCTGACATAATACATTATATGACAATTTTCTTCTTTCAATACTATTGTATTTGAACTTGGAAATAACAGACGAGTGGAGTGGAAAAGGTTGCAAAAAAGAAAGGGTTGTGGTAATATAAGTGCAGTAATCGCCATACTTGTTAAAGAAAAAGAAAAAATAACAATTATACTATGTAAATTTTGATATAATTACATTGTTAAAGAGGATTTTATGAATAAATGGGATAAGAGATTTATGGAAATGTCGGAGCTTGTCAGCACATGGTCGTCATGCTATCAGGACAACAGACAAGTTGGCGCGGTTGTAACCAGAAACAAAAGAATTTTGACAACAGGATACAATGGCGCAAGCAGTGGAATTGTCAGTTGCAAGGAAAAATGCGAGTGTATGAGAAAAAAGATGAATATACCCTCGGGAACAAGACACGAATTATGTTATGCTGTGCATGCCGAACAAAACGCTATAATACAAGCTGCAAAAATCGGCGTCAGCTTAGAGAAGGCAACAATGTACTGCACCCATCAGCCCTGCACTATATGCGCTAAAATGATAATCAACAGCGGCATAAACAGGGTAGTGTTCAAAGAGGGCTATCCAGATGAATTTTCCAAGGAATTGTTTGAAGAGGCGGGCATAAAGCTTGATAAGTTTTGCGAACTCGTTTAACCAAGGTATAATAAAAATAAATTCAAACGACTAAGAGCTGTTAATAAAAACAGCTCTTTTTTTTCAAGTCGGTATAATGGCAGAGAATTTTATTCTTTAGTGAAACAGCTTATTCTTTGACAGCTGATGCAAAGATGCCTAAAGCGCCTTCTGTTCGTCTTTTGAATATTTCTTTCTCCGCCTTAATACATTTATATTATTGATGTGATATAAATGTGTACAATAAGAGCAAGAAAAAAGGTATTCACATACAATATGAGAGCGGCATAGAATGGAAAAAAAAGGAGTTTAAGGTGAATATAAAAGACCATATCAATAAGAATCAAAAAACTGACAATAAGGCTTTTGACACGCCGGAAGAAGCTATGGATAACTATTCCAAAATGAGTGAGGAAGAGCTTATGCAAGAGCTTTTCAAAGTGGGCGCTTGTTCAAGAGGCGGAGTATCCCCCGAGGAACTCGATGACTTTTATAACAATATAAAATCCATGCTCAGTCCCGAACAACA